>JAOAIN010000061.1 GCA_026414685.1 Candidatus Goldiibacteriota bacterium | reverse complement strand
GCAATATTTAATGCACCAATTATTATTGATTTACCTGCTCCAGTTTCACCAGTTAAAATATTTAAACCTTTTGAAAAATTTATCTCTATATCTCGTATTAAAGCATAATTTTTTATTTTTAATGTTGTAATCATTTTTTATCTTATAATTTCAAAAATTCTTTTATATGTTTAATAAAGTTATTTTCAGTTAGACCAGCTTCTTCGCGACATTCTTCAATTGTTCCATGTTCAATGAATTTATCTGGAATACCCAGTTGCTTTACTTTTATATTTTTTAAATTATATTCTGAAATTATCCGCAAAACTGTCTCACCAAAGCCACCATGAATAACTCCTTCTTCTATTGTTATTACTTTTTTTGTCTTTTTTATAGATTTTATTATTGTTTTTTCATCAATTGGTTTTAAAAATCTAACATCAATTATCTCTATTTTATTTTTATCCCCAACTTTTTCAATGGCTTTCATTATTTTCGGCAAAAGTGCACCAAAATTTAATATTGTCAATGAATTTCCTTTTTTAATAATACGCGCTTTACCGAGTTTAATTTGTAAATTAGAATTATAATAGTAACTCTCTCCTCTTGGAAAACGTATAGAAACTGGTCCATCTTTGTAATCCGCTGCAAAAGAAATCATCTTCTGCAATTCATTAGCATCAGAAGGAGCCATTATAACCATATTAGGTATCATCTTCATAAATGCTATATCAAAAACACCATGGTGAGTTGCACCATCTTCTCCAACTAACCCCGCCCTATCCATAATAAATACAACAGGTAATTTTTGAATACCTACATCATGTATTATCTGATCAAATCCACGCTGTAAAAAAGTTGAATAAACACAGACAAAAGGTTTTAAACCTGCTTTTGCAAGTCCTGCTGCAAAAGTAACCGCATGTTCTTCTGCAATACCAACATCAAAAAATCTATCAGGATATTTTTCTTTAAAAGCGGATAGATTTGTGCCTTCTATCATGGCAGCAACAACTGCTACAATTTTTTTATTCTTTACCGCCTGTTTTATTAATGTATCGGAGAAAACTTTTGAATATGTAGGAATATTTGATTTGCATACAGGAATGCCTGTTGCAGGATCAAATGCACCTATACCATGGAACATAGTTGGATTTTCTTCTGCAGGCTTATAACCTTTACCCTTTTTTGTCACTATATGAAGTAATTTAGGGCCATTTATGTTTTTAATATTTTTTAATGTTTCAACAAGTAATTTTATATTATGTCCATTTATAGGTCCAAAATAACGAATACCAAGTTCATCAAAAATAATTCCCGGTGAAAATATAGCTTTAATACCTTCTTCTAAACTCATTAAAATTTTTGTCGTTGGATATCCTATAGCTGGTATTTTTTGTAATGTAGTTTTTATAGTATTTCTCAATTTATTAATGAAGCCGCCACTCATTAATCTATTAAAATATTCTGCAAGAGCTCCTACAGTTGGAGAAATTGACATTTCATTATCAATAACAACTATTAACATTTTGGTTTTATCATGACCTAGATGATTTATAGCTTCAAGAGCCATACCATTTGCCAAAGATGCATCCCCAATTACAGCAACAACTTCATATCTTTCTTTATTTAAATCCCGTGCTTTGGCAAAACCAAGCGCAGCGGATATGGATGTGGAAGAATGACCTGCTCCAAAAATATCATACTTACTTTCAGTAGGCTTTAAAAAACCAGATATGCCATTTTTCTGTCTTAAAGTTTTAAATCTTTTCATTCTACCAGTTACTATTTTATGACAATATGCTTGGTGACCTATATCCCAGATTATCTTATCAAAAGGTGGATCAAATACTTTATAAAGAGCAAGAGTTATTTCAACAGCTCCAAGCGATGAAGCAAGATGACCACCTGTTTTTGAAACCACATTTAATATATAATCTCTAATTTCAGTAACAAGTACTTCAAGCTGCTCAAATGATAATTTTTTTATATCATTGGGTGTGTTTATTTTAGTAAGTATTTTATAAATCATAATTAAATGATTAAAACATCAGTATCGGGAAAACAATACCTATCAATATTCCCGCAAAGGCTTCTAAGGGAGTATGTCCAAGAAGTTCTTTTAATCTTTTTTCGTATTTGAATTTACCATGCTCAATCTCATCCATCATTTTATTAAGTACAACCGCTTGTTTACCTGCAGCTCTTCTCACTCCCATAGCATCGCTTATAACTATTATTGCATAACATAAAGAAACCATGAAAACAGGAGAGTCCCAACCTGAATATAACCCTATTGTTGTTGTAATAGCAGAAACAGCAGCTGTATGAGATGATGGCATGCCACCTGTCCCTACAAACAATCTAAAATCAAACTTATGCTTTGTTATAAAGAAAATCAAAACTTTTAATGTCTGGGCTATTAACCATGTAAAAAATGTAATATAAAAAATCTTATGTGTGACAATGATTACTACTGTATTCCATATATTATTTAATGCAATTAAAAAATCATCCATAAAATCACCTATAAAATTTATTTTTCTCTGATTGATATATATTCAATCAGATTTAAAATATCTTCTGTTGGCTTTTTTATTTTATATAAAATTTTTTTTGCTTCAAGTAATAAATTTGATACAATCTGTCTCGATCTATTCAGCCCATAGACAGCAGGAAAAGTTGCTTTTTTTTGTTTTATATCTTTGCCTGCGGTTTTTCCCAGTTTTTTTGTTGTTGATGTAATATCCAGTATATCATCTGTTATCTGAAAAATCATACCTACAATTTCACCCAGTTTATTCCATAATTTTAATTCTTTATTATCAACCGTATCAGATAAAATTGCACCTGATAATATAGATGCTTTAATCAATGCTCCTGTTTTATGTGAATGAATAAATTGAAGTGTTTTTTTTGAAATTGGTTTATTTTCAAATAATATATCAGCCACTTGTCCTCCAACCATACCATTTATACCGGCTGCATCTGCAATTAATTTAATAATTTTTATAATTTTATCTGAAGAAAAAAATCTTTTACAATTACAAATTGTTTCAAATGCTTTTGTAAGTAAAGCATCCCCCGCTAAAATAGCAATTGCCTCTCCGAATTTTTTATGTGATGTTAATTTACCTCTTCTGTAATCATCATTATCCATTGCTGGCAAATCATCATGTATTAAAGAATATGTATGTATCATTTCAATACCACATGCAACTGGCATTACACTTTTAATAGAAAGACCGCATGATTTTGCTGTTAACAATAATAAAACAGGTCTTATTCTTTTACCGCCGGCAAAAACACTATATCTAACCGCTTTATAAATAATAGGCGGAAATTCAAATTTTGATTTAAGATAATTAGATAAATTTTTATTTATTTTTTTTATCAAGTTGATTATTAATCTTTTCATAAAATATCCAATTAAAAAAGTTTTTCATCATCATTTTCCATCTCATCCTCTTCCGTGTCCTTTTCTTCGTCCTTTCCCTTTTTCTTAAGTGTCTCAATTTTTAATTTGGCTTCTTTAAGTATTTTTTTACATTTATCTATTAAAATCATCCCATTTTCATATTTCTTTATTGATTCATCAAGGTCAAGTTCTCCGGTTTCAAGTTCTTCAATAATATTTTCAATCTGTTTCATTAAATTTTCTATATTTTCTTTTTTGTCTTTTGACATAGAACACCTCATGGTTCAATTTTTGTAACATCAGCCTTTAATTTTCCTCTGTGTAATCTTATATTGATATCCTGACCCTTTTTTACATTTTCATATGACTTTATTATTTTACCTGTATTATCAAAAACAACAGAATATCCTTTTTTAAGAATCGCATAAGGATTAAGTAACATAAGTTTTTCAGCAATAAATTTAACTTTTTCTTCTTTTTTTTCTAAAAAATTTTTTATTGTTTTTTTTATTTCTAGAATATAATCATCAAGCATTTGACTGTATTCATCATAAAAATTTAATATCTTTCTAAAAACATTATTTGTTTCATATCCTTTTATTTTTTCATTATAATTTTCCAATAAATTATTTATAACAGTATATAAAATTTTTTTATAATTATCCAGTTTATCTAACAATTCTTCTGTATCTGGCACAACAAGTTCTGCTGCAGCAGATGGAGTTGGAGCACGTAAATCAGCCACAAAATCCGCAATTGTAAAATCAACTTCATGTCCCACCGCTGATATCACTGGAATTTTTGATGCATATATTTCACGTGCAAGATTTTCATCATTAAATGGCCATAAATCCTCTATTGAGCCACCCCCACGAGCAAGAATTATCACATCAATATCTGTTTTTGAATTAAAATATTTAATTCCTTCAATTAACTGTTGAGCCGCTTCATCCCCCTGAACCATGGATGGATAAATTATAATTTCAACCGCTTTGTATCTTCTGTTTATTATTTTTATGATATCTTTTATCACTGCTCCAGTGGGACTGGTAATAATACCTATTTTTTCCGGGAAACGTGGAATAGGACGCTTTCTATTTTCATTAAATAAACCTTCATCAGATAATTTCTTTTTGAGTCTTTCAAATTCAAGTAATAAATCACCTTCACCTGATATTTTTATCTCTTCCGCTATTATCTGATATTCACTCCGTTTTGAATATATTGATATTTTTCCATAAACAATAACTTCTTTACCATCCTTAAGTTGTAAATTATTCAATTTATTACTGGATTTAAAAAATGCCACTTTTATTTGGCTAAAAGCATCTTTTAAAGTAAAATAAATATGACCAGATGATGGTATTGAAAGATTGGATATCTCTCCTTTTACCCAAACTTTCTGTAAATTTTCTTCAACTAAATTTTTAATTAAATTATTTATCTCTGTAACTGTAAATGGTTTTTCATTCAAATATGACATAATTAAATTTTTCTTAAATATTCTGCTACATCTTCCGGCAATGTAGGATTTATGTAAAAACCTGTTCCCCATTCAAATCCTTCTGTTCTTTTTATACGTGGCATTATTTCAATATGCCAGTGATAATATGGGATTTCTTCTGATTTTACAGGGGCGGTGTGTATCATATAATTATATGATGGATTATTTAAAGATTTATTCAATCTGTAAATTACATCTTTTAAAACAGTGCTCAATTCTGATATCTGTTGCTCGTTTAAATTATAAAAATGTGTAGAATGAAATTTGGGAAGTATGCATAATTCAAAAGCGACCCGTGATGCAAATGGTGTTATGACAACATAATTTTCAGTCTCTTTTACAACTCTTTCATTGTTCAGTAATTCGTTATCAATAATATCACAGAAAATACATCTGTTTTTTAATTCAAAGTATTTTAATGATGATTCAATTTCCTCTGATATTCTTTTAGGAATAACAGGTAAAGCTATTAATTGAGAATATGGATGAAAAAGTGTTCCACCGGCATCCGGGCCTCTATTTTTAAAAATGAAAATATATTCAAAACGAATATCCTTTTTCAAATCCAGCGTCCTGTTAATATAGGTTTTTATAATGTCAGATATTGATTGTATATCAAGTTTATCAATATCAATATTATGCAATGGATTTTCAATTATTACCTCATTTGCACCTGTGCCACTTATAACATCAAAAATCCCCCTGCCCTGTTTTTTCAATTGCTTCTCCACCATTAAATATGGTCTGTTGTTTGGTATAACTTTTATCTTCCAGCCATCATTTTTATCTTTTAACTCAAAAATCACTTTACTGATTTTTGAATCATTACCGGGACAGAAAGGACAATTCTTATCAATCTGTGGTAAATCAATAGGTATTGATGAAACAGATGAAGGATTAAAATATTTATCATCAAGTGTTATTATCCATCTATTTGTAATAGGATCTCTTCGAATTTCAGACATTTATTTTTTTTCCAGTTCTTCTGATGGTTTTTCTAATTTGGATGCAATATAACTTCTCTTTATATTAATAAGAGTATTTTCGCCGCTTTTTATTCTTATTATATCTTCTGTATCATTGATTTTATCTATCACACCGATTATACCCCCACTGGTGATAATCTTATCTCCAATTTTTAACGATTTTAACATTTCTTGATGTTTTTTCTGTTCCTTTTTATTTGGTATGATAAACATAAAGTAAAATAAAACAAAAATGATAATAAGTGGTAAAAAAGCCTGAAGCATTGAAGGACCTTCTGCTGCCGCTGGGGTAGATGCCGGTACATTTTCAGCTGCAAATAATAAAGAGACAAACATAAAAACCTCCTTTTATATTTTATATTTTTTAAAAAATTTTTCTTTTTCTTTTTCAAATGTTTCATCAATAATTGATTTTCTAATTATTTCAATCAATCGTATCATAAAATGTAGATTGTGTAAAGTAGTAAGCCGCATACCGAGAATTTCATGTACATTGAATAAATGTCTTATATATGCTCTTGAGAAATTCTTACAAGCATAACAATTGCAATTTTCATCCATTGGGCTTTCATCTTCTTTAAATTCACTATTTCTCACTGCAATCTGCCCTTCTGCTGTATAAATATTTCCGTTTCTTGCAATTCTTGTAGGAAACACACAGTCAAACATATCAATTCCATGTTCAACTGCATACCAGATATCCTCAGGAGTGCCAACACCCATTAAATATCTTGGTTTATTCTCTGGCATCATGGGGCCGCACCATTCAACAACCCTATAAATTAATTCTTTATCCTCACCAACAGATACACCGCCCAATGCATATCCTGGAAAATCCAATTTAAACATCTCTTCCATTGCTTTTTCTCTTAAATCTTTATAAATTCCACCTTGGATTATTCCAAAAAGATACTGATTTTCTTTTTTATGCGCCAGTTTTGATCTTTTGGCCCATTCAATGGTTGTATTCAATGAATCATTAATATATTCATAAGTTGCAGGATAAGGTGGACATTCATCAAGGCACATTATTATATCGCTATTTAAAATATTCTGTATTTCAATAACTTTTTCAGGTGTAAAAAGATGTTCTGAACCATCTATGTGGGATTTAAAAATCACTCCTTCTTTTGTTATTTTTCTTAAATCCTGTAATGAAAATACCTGAAAACCACCTGAATCTGTTAAAATATTTTTATTCCATCCCATAAATTTGTGAAGGCCATTAAATTTTTTTATGATATCTACCCCTGGACGTAAATATAGATGATAAGTATTTGCAAGAATTATATCATAGCCCATCTCTTCCAAATCCAGAGGTGTCATAATTTTAACTGTAGCTTGTGTTCCTACAGGCATAAAAACCGGTGTTAATATCTTACCATGAGTGGTATTTATTTCACCAACCCTAGTATTTTTATACTTTTTTAATATTTTAAAAAATTCCATTTTTAAGTACTTCTAAAATATTATGATCAATTCTGTCTTTTGAATAATTTGGATTATCTTTATATGTTTCAGTGAAATCAATTACACCGAAATCCATATTTTTATAACTCCAGTATGTCCAGGATATATAGTGTTTTTTAAAAAGTGTTATCATATCAGATGTCCAGTTTTTCCTTGTTTGTGGATCAGCTACTATGATACAGCCAAATTCACCACACAAAATAGGCACATCGTATTTATTCCTGAAATCAAGGACTGGCTTTAATAATTTTTCAAGTTCTGTAATATTCCAGTCCTTATCCTGGCCATCAAGAAAAGTTGCAAATTTTTCGTCCTTTTTTTGTAATTTTTCTTTTGCATCAGCAATATCCTGCGGTCGGCCTGGATATTTAACATATTTTTTATAAATGTTATATACCACAAATGGTGTCCAGTATGCCATCTGATGAGTGACTACAATTGGCTCATAAAAATGAAAACTGTATATTATTTTTTCATCAGAGAACTTTTTTAAACCTTCAAAACAAACAGGTCTACCCCACATATTTGATTCAATAACTATATGATGATTTCTATCATTTTTTCTAATAATATCAACAGTTTCATCACATAGTTCATTCCAAGTTTTATAATCAGGTGCTATTGGCTCATTAAGTATTTCATAAATAATATTCTCTTGATTTCTATATCTATCTGAAAACATATTCCATATTGATAGAAATCTTTTTCTGTTTTCAGAATTTTTATCCCAGATATCATTTTTATCTCTCTCTTTCAATGCAAAGGAATGTCCTGCTGTTTTATGAAGGTCAAGTATAACCTGTAAACCATATTTTTTTGAAATATTGATTATTTCATCTATTTTTTTTAATCTTTTCTCATCATAATGATATGGTTTTATTTCAAAGAAAAAATTATCAACTGGTAAACGCACACAATTAAATCCCCAATTATAAATCGTTTTTAAATCTTTTTCTGTAATAAATGAATCAATATGAGAATCTGTAAAAATATCATTCTTAACCTGAGAAAAAAAACCACCTAAATTCATTCCTGTCAGTTTCATAGCAATCTCCTAATGTTTATTGATATGAATTAGTTATTTATTAAACCCCATTGATTGAGAAATTTTTTCTGCTGTTGTTTTAACATTATTTCCCATTTCTTTTATTTTATCATCATTTGTCCGCAACGCAGGTGCAGTAATTGAAACACATGCAATAACCCTACCTCTATAATTTTTAATTGCAGCAGAAACAGAGATAAGATCTGTAGAATATTCCTGATTATCAATTGCATAGCCAAGTTCTCTTGCTTGCTGAACAGATGCTTTTAATTTTTCAACATTATCAATTGTATAAGGAGTATAAGGTTCAAATTTAATCATTTTTATCACTTCATTTAAACGATCCTCTGGTAAATTTGCAAGCCAAATTTTACCAGGTGCTGAACAATGAAGTGGTGCTCTTTCTCCAACATTTGATTTAACACCTACTTTTTCAAGAGATTCAAGGACATCAATATATAGGACTTTATATTGATCAACTATGGATAATTGCACTGTTTCACCGCATTGTTTCCATAACTGTCTTAAATAAGGTGATGCATGTTGCCTTATATCAAGTTTTGAAAGCACTGCATTTCCTATTTCAAATAGACGCATTCCAAGTTTATATTTGGATGTTTCTGGGTCCTGCTCAACATACTTGCGTAACATAAGAGTTGTAAGCAAACGATGAACAGTGCTTTTATGCAGCTTTAACTCTTTACTTAATGTGGTTACTCCAACACCAGTTTTATACTCGCTTAATGTTTCAATGATATCCAGAGTTCGTTGAACCGATTGGACCGTTGTATCATAAAACTGTTTTCTTCTCATATTTACCTCCAATATTTTTTATGTTTATTAAAAATGTTTAAAATAATGTTTGATAATAAAGTTTCATAAAAATGTATTATAAATATTTCTTTAACATTATTATAAAACATCAGTATAAAACATTCCTAATAAACATCTTTATAATATTATTCCCACTTGCTTGTTTTTATTCTTATAGTAACCCGCCTATTCTTTTTCCTCCCTTCTGGTGTATCATTTGATGCAACTGGTTGAGTGTCTCCTAGACCAACAGTTGAAATTATTTCTGGTTTTATATTGAATAATTCTACTAAAAAACGTCCAACCGCTTTTGCCCTGTATTCTGATAATTCCTGATTATCCTTATATTTACTTGAATAAAGAGGTAAATTATCAGTATGGCCTTCAATAACCACGGTTGGGTTATTGAGTGATTTGATTTTATTTGCAACTTTTTTAAGGTCATTATAAACACTTATTTTCACATCTGCCTTTCCCAAATCAAAAAGTGTATCAGAAGAAAGGGTTATTACTATTTCTCTTAATAAAACCTTTACTTTATCAGAGATTGATTTACCCCAGTTACCAACACTATCAGCAGCATACATGATGTAATAATAAGTTGTGCCTGTATTTACATAATTCAAACCAGTATTATCTGAACCATCCCATGTAATTTCCTTAGGCTCACCTGTTCCTTCAAAAGTTTTAAATATTTTATTATCTGCTGTGTAAATAATCAATTTCCATTTACTTATGCCATGTAAATCAAATACAGCTGGTGAGAATTTAACAGGTGCATATAATGCAGTTATCTGTCCGGGTTTTACCATTTTGGGGTTTGCATCTATCTTCACCTCAGGCGGTGTATTATCAACTGTAACGGAAGCTATATTTGATTCTGATTTAATTCCATTTAAATAAATTGTTTCAAGTTTACCGTAATAGGTTCCGTCAGGGACAATCTTTTTAAATGAATCAAAACCATTCCAGAAAAGTTTTGTATCAGGATGCAATTTTGATGTCTTTATAACAGGCTCATTCAATTCATTATAAATTGTCAAGATATAATTTTTAACTTTATTTTTTTGCATAATATCTTTTTGTATAAAAGAATAATCAACAAATTTATCATTATTTGGTGAAAAAACTTTAGGATTAAAAATTATTTTTGATTCTGGTGCTCCGAATTTGTATGAAGCAGTTATTCTATGTGTTATCCCGAGATTCTCTTCTGAATAAGGGACAAATGCATAATCAACAAAAAAGCGGGCATAATTAATACCGGCGCCAAATGTTGGCTGATTAATGGTCCCGCCTTTATATCCAGCACGAATGGATAGAATTTCAAATAAATTAATTTCTCCACCAAGATAAAAATTTAAATTATTATCAAGTGGATATGCAATATCCGCTGATAATGCTAAAAAATCCATTGCATATGCTAAACCAACTTTCATATCTATGGGTTGCATATAATTTTCACTTATAAATTTTGAAGAAGGCCCCAAATTTTTAAAAACAAGCCCAGTTGAAAATCCTTTCAAAAATGGCATATCATATATCAACCCTATATCAGATAAAATAGAAAATGAAGAGCCATTTTCATCCTGTGAATCAATTGTATAATTTACAAATTTTAAATTTAATCCAACAAAAAGATTATCCGTGAACTCTTTTGCATAAGTTAAGATACCATTTAAACTATATGGAGTAAAAGTATATTCTTTTGTATAGGTAAGTGGTGAAATAGAAAGAGTTTTATCCATGGTTGATATATTTAAAAAATTAATAGCACCTGCAATATTTCCAAAAGAAAAAGGAATAAGAAAACTTAAATTTTCATATCTTATCTGTTGAAACCATTCGGCATGTGTGAAAGACAATTCAGTTAACATACTTTTACCTATGCCTGCTGGATTATAAAAAATTGAATTAATATCATCTGCAAGGGCAACATATGATTCACCTATAGCAGCAGGTCTTGCAGGTAATTGAATTTTTAAAAAATTATTTGATGTTGTTCCTATCAGAGTTTCATCACTGTAAATATTTTTATATATCAATAAAATATTTAAAAAAATTATTAAAAAAACTTTTCTTACATGCATTATTATTTCCACCATATGAAATTATTTTTTTGTAAATATTTTGACATTTTAAAAGGATTTTGTCAATTATTTTTATTTTGTGAAAATATGTTTTATCAGATAAACTATTTTAGAAAAGTTTCATAATATGGATTAAATATTTTAAGATTTAATATGTGACTTATATATTTTTATGAATGTTTTAGATTATGTAATAATAATGTAATTTACAAGTTATAAATATTTAATAATAGGTTATTTTAATAGTTATTTAACCTGAGCAATCCATATTTTCTTTGAAAATGTCGGTCTCCAAAATTCTGCCCAGCTTACATAGGCGAGGATTTGACCATCATAAGACCATGCAGGGTATTCTGCATATGATTCATAAGGTAATAAATCTGTTACTTTATTATCAATTACATTTGCAACTTTTACTGTTGTTATTTTTGGAGCAAAATACCATCTAGAATAGGTTTCATCAAATGCAATATTTTTTCCCATATCATCCCAAGTTATATTATTAATTATACCTATTGATTCATATACAAATCTCGGATTTGTGCCATCGCGTTCAACAACCCATATCTGATATATTTTTTCATGTGGTTCATTATACCAAATGTTATCTTTTATATCCTTCTCAAGTAAAAAAGCTATTCTTTTTGAAGATGGATCCCATTCAATATTTTTTATTTTATGTTTTGATGTGAACAGTTTGATTTTCATTTCACCATCTTTATTCAATCTCCAGAGTGAACTGTAATTAACATAATTGGTTCCGGCACATATCACTTCACCATCATAAGACCATTTCGGCTGTATCATAGAATCACAAACCTCTGTGAATATTTCTTTTGGATTATTTCCTTCTGAATCTATGGTAAAAATGCGCCAGATTGTTCCTGATTCAGTAAAGGCAAGTTTTACTTTTTTCTTGGCATCGGTTAACCAGTAATCAGAATAAACCAGTGTCTGTTTTGTTAATTCCTGTTGATTTGTTGCATTTGCATTCATTATTATAAGTTTATTATTTTTTATATAAATAACTTTTGATTCATTTGCATTCCATAAAGGGAATAAAATCCTATCTGATTTATTATTTATATTCAATTCATGTGGATTGGAGCCATCATAATTTGTAATTTTAAGATATGTATAGTTGTCTGTTTTTGTGACATATAATATTTTATCTTCGGCTGGTGACCACAAAGGCATTATTTTATTTTGTCCTTTGGTTATTTTATTATATTCCTGTGTTTTTGTGTCTGCTACCCAAATATTATTATTATTTGAATCATCATCTTTGGCTGCAAATACAAAACGATAGCCATCAGGAGCCCAAGCAGTTCTATGAATCACTGGCTGACAATCTTTATCAACAATTAAGTTCATGTCACTTAAAAGCACTTTTGGTTTACCTACAGGTCTGTTTAAAATATCATCTTCTTTTGTTCTTAATTTTTTTTCTGTTTCTTTTTTACCTTTTTTCTTTTTCTCTTTTACCAGTGAAAGATTTAAATTAATTCCCCAGATTTTCTTATATCCATCTTTTGAATCAGAGCAGGTGAATATCAGTTTTGAACCATTGTTATTCCATATTGGTTTATCAACAAATTTAGGTAATTTAATATCAGAATTATCCGCAGGAAGTTCAGTAAGACCAAGGGATAAGGCATTTATTATTCCTATCTTATTTTCTTTCTTTTTATTATTAAAAACATTATATGCAAAAGACCAGGAATCACCTGACCATGATAAATTTTCTGGTTTTTTTGAAAAGTTATCGGATATGGTTCCAAAGGTTATAACTTTTAATGGTTGATTTGTGAAAATCAAAGATGCATAAGTAAAAACAGCAGTAAACATGATACCTGTCAGCAAAATAATTAACATCCTAGTTGGAAAACGATCATCCTTTTTCAGGGGATCGTTATTGATAGATGCTATTATTGAAGACCCACTAATTAACATAAGAAAAAAACTTAAAATTACTTGATATTGATAAAAAACAATGACAGAAATAACTGCAAATAAAATAGCAATAAACATATAAACATCAGCAACAATTTTTTCTCTATTTGTTTTTATATATAATAAAAAATTAACAATAAATACAGCTACAACTGCAATAAAACACACCAATATTAAATTTTTATTTACTGTGATATCAAATGGTTTGAATAATTCTATTATAAATACAATCATAAATAAAGCAAATAATCCTGCGAGTACAAAACGTACTATAGTTTCTAATTTTTCATATTTTTGTCTGAATTTTTTTATAAGATAAACATCAATTAAAGCAACCAAACTAAGTAATAACATCCCAAATATTGCAGGTAATGGTGAAAATATCTGGCCTTTTATTGATAGATAAATACCGTATAAACCAAGTAATAAAATAACAAATTGATAAATTCTATTTGTCCATGGAGATTCAATTAATATTTCTTTTAAAAGAGATTTTGCATCTTTGGGTTGTTCTTCTTGCTCTGCAATGGTCTGTGGAGCTTCTTTTACAGGTGCAGATACTGGTGCAGCAACAGGTTTTGTTTCTCCAGAAACAGCATCCATTGGATTTGGAGTTGTATCTTTTGGAAGATTGGTTTTCCCTGCATCAGGATTTTGAGCCATTATATCCTCCTTGGATTCTTTATTTTAATTAATCATTAAATATTTTAATATATTATAATCGTTTTTAAAAGTAAAATTTTCAAATTTTGAATTAAGCCATGATGCTAAACCTGATTTCTTTTTTTCTGATATTACCAGTGGTCTACCGGATATACCAATCATTGCAGCAGTTGCTTCTATTGCATCATCTATATTTCCTATTTCATCAACTAAACCAAGTTTTTTTGCTTCAATACCTGTAATTATTCTGCCGTCTGCAATATTGTTCATAATATATTTTTTGATAAGTTCTTTTCTTTTCTTTTCTTCTTTCTCCTGTATCTTTGCAGCTGCTGCAATCTGTTCAAACCTTGATTCTGCAATATCATTTACAAACTGTTCATGAACATCATTTATTAGCTTTTGAAATAAACGTTTCTCTTCTTCTGATGTTTGTCTTGAAAATGAACCAGCATCTTTATATTTACCGGATTTTACAGTAACAAAATCCACTCCAATCTTTCCAAGTAATTTTTCTGCATTTATATAATTTATAACAACGCCTATTGAGCCGGTTATAGTTCCAGGATTAGAATATATTTTATCAGCGGCCATTGCGATATAATAAGCCCCTGATGCACCAACATCACTCAATGATGATATAACAATCTTTCCCTTTTCTTTTACCTTTTTAATCTGTCTGTAAATTTCCTGAGAAGAACCAACACTCCCCCCAGGGCTGTTAATACGTAAAATGATCGCCTTAACAGATTTCATATTTGAATAAAGATTCAAAAGTTCCATTATATGTAAATCATTTGAAATTTCGCCTTCAATATTTATGAGGGCAATTTGCTTTTTACCTATATTTAGACTTGAAATATCTTTTCCTGATTGAAAAGGAATTAGTTTATATGATATAAATATAGCAAACAAAATAATAATAATAAAAAAAATAGTCTTTTTATTCATATATTAACCTTTTTAATTTAAAATTAATGAAACATAAGATATTTTAATAATTTTATAAGGTTAAGTCAAGGTTAAAACTCGTCTAAAAGTCAGAGTTTAAAGTTTAATATTTAATGTCACTACCAAATATATATATTCAAACTCTTTTTTATCATTTAAATCCAGAATTCTTAATAATTTTTTATTAAATTACTTAACATTGAACTTATTCTTTATATATCTTTGTGTTAAAATTTTTTATTTTTTATTGTTTTTATTTATTATATCATACCGTATTTTGCAAACATCTCAGCCATATATTGGATTAAATACAAAGAATCATAATGTCCAAGAAAATCAAATTCAAAACCAACTTCATACATATTTCCAATAGGTTCTTTTTCAGACCATATAACTGAACAAAATGCATCTATTTCTCTATCTTTTATAATAAAATTAATATGTATTATATCACCTTCTTCCAATGGATCAGGAGCAGACATACATATCCCATATTGCGACATATTTTTCGCAATTCCAATCCTATAACTCTGTTCTTCAAGTTTTTGTATATTTTTTCCCCTTAAAATACGGTATTTTATTCCAAAATCAACTGGAATTCTTGGTGCTTTTCTCCTTTCTGCGAGTGATACTTTCATAAATATCACCTCGTTTCCTATTTGAGTATAACAAATTTTTTAACTACTATTTTTTCATCTGTAATTATTCTGTAAATATACGTTCCATTTGATATTCTCATTCTATAATCATTAACACCAGTCCATTCAAGATAATTAACACCTTGTCGTGTTTCATATGACATAAGATATTTTTGCCATATAATTTTTCCATTAATATCTGAAATAATTATTTTTACATTTTGGGGTTTATCAAGAGAAAATCTTATAGTTGTCCTGTCTTTGAATGGATTGGGATAATTAAATGTATTGGTTTCATCAAGTTCTTCAAAAGTATCAGTAGTTTTGCTTATGTAATCAACACTTGCATCTTTTAAAATATTTTTTACAACACTGATTATAGTCATCTCATCAATCTTATCAATTCCATAATAACTTTTTTTCATACATTTTTTTATAAACCAGCTATAAAAATGTCCTTTTCTGAACTTATTTTTCATTGCTATCAATTCTTCAATTTCATCAAGATAACATCCTGAAATATCATATACATAAATTTTTAGGTTATACATTTCAAATTCATAAATATAACCCCCACATTCATTTTCATATATTGATATTTTTTCATTCCATATATTCTTATTATATTTTTTCATAAAGTTTTTGTATTTTATGAATTTACCATGAAAATATTTCTTTTTATTGTATTCAATGGAATAATACAGTTCGCATTGTTTATCTGTTGATGTTGGAGTTATAAAAGGTGTTATTTCTGTTTCTATTGCAACAGGGGTTTCTATCTCCAGCATAATATCTGTAGGTGTAAATGTTGGAGTATTTTCACTTTCCTCTAGATTTTCTTTTATTAGTTCTTCCCTTGTAGGAATAACAGTGCTTGTAAATGTTTCTGTTGGATTAGTTGTCCAAGTGAAAGTCAAAGTCGGAGTAATTTCTTCTTGTGTAGGAGTGTTAATAATTTCCGTAGGATAAATCAAAGGTCTCTCTATATAAACTTCTATTCCCTGTGGATAATAAAATTCTCCTGGATTAAAACCCTGATTGATGTTTCCAATACTGCTTATCCATTGCCCATTTTCAGTGAATTTTTGAATCCTATTATTTCCTGCATCCGCAACATAAACATTATTATCATTATCCACGGCAACACCAAAATGATCCAAAAACTGACCATTATTACTTCCTTTACTTCCCCATAGTAATTCAAACACTCCCTCAGAAGTGAATTTCTGTATTCTGTAATTCAATCCATCAGCTACATATATTTTATTGTTTTTATCAACAGCAAGATCTCTTGGATACCTGAATTTACCTGGTGTTATTCCATAGCCGCCCCACTCCTGAATTAAATTCCCCCTTATATCATATTTTTTAATTTTATTATTTCCTGTATCAGCAACATATAAATAATTAAAATTATAATCTGCTGTTATTCCCTGAGGATTATTAAATCCGGTTATATTACTTATCCAGTTACCATAACTGTCAAACTTCTGTATTCTGTTATTTCCTGTATCTGCAACATAAATAAAATCCTGACCATTTTCAAAATTAACTGCAATACATGATGGACTGGCAAACATACCATTTACTGTGCCATAATTTGGGCCACCCCATAATGTTAGAAACTCGCCAGATGATGTGAATTTTTGTATTCTGTTATTTGCTGTATCAACAACATAAATATAATTACCGTCTCTTGATATTGCCACTGATGATGGTGATATAAACATTCCTGGTTCTTTGCCATATTGTCCCCATAATAATATAAATTCACTATTTAAAGAATATTTTTGAATCCTATTATTTCCTGTATCCATTATATAAATGGCTTGATTATAGTTAGCATATGAGTCCATAAAAAGGAAAAATAATAAATAAATCAACATAATTATTTTCATCTTCCTCACCTCCTTTTCTCTATGAATTTTCAATTAACTTCTACTCCCATATATAAATTATATCAATTTTTTATAAATTTGTCAATTTTATTGTATTTTTTTACGAAAATTTTATTATATTTTCGTTAATAAATATAATAAAAATTAAAAAATATATTTTTTTGAAAAAAGTGAAAAATTAAAATTTGTAAGAAATTGAAATTCCCAAATTATTTGAAAATAAAGTTGGATATATAAAAATATTATCAGATTTTTTTAATGACTTTTCTTTCTCTAATTTGTCGGTATATACTGCATTGAAAATTGTAGCATAGCCAGGGGCAGATAAAATATCATATAGTTTTGTTAAACAAGTAATTCCAAGAAATGTATATTTTAAAATTTTTGTTGTATCATTAGATTCTGTAATGGAAAAATAAGTTATTGCACTTGCTAAACCTGTACCTGCCAGAGTTCCTGCTGTCCAGTAATTTTCAGCATAAAAATTGCCAGAACCAGGGATGGGTAATAATGAAATTAAAAATGCGATCCAGGGTTCCTTTTCTTGTTTTTTTTCTTTTAATACAAATTTACTATTTGGATTTACAAGTTGTTTATAATATTCTTCTGATATTTTGTCGCAATGTAATAATGAACCATAAAAATCAATTAAACGCATTATACTATATACTCCAAGTCCACCCCATAAAACATATTCACCAATTTTTGCAGTATCAGGGTCTTCATTATTTTTTAATACAAGGCCTACTCCGCAAGTGGTTCCAGCAATCAATGGGGTGATGACTAATAATTTTATTGCAGTGTCATTGTCGCCTGCAAAAAAATGGCCCGCTCCAGGAATAATTGAACCACCAATTATTGATATTAGTCCAGTTAATGCTGGATCTTTATAATCAACCTTTTGCTCTTGTAATTTTACATTATTTGTTTTTGCATGATAAATGAAATTTTCGGTTGATTCAGTTGCAATGAATGGACTGGAAAAAAGGTCAAATATAAAAGCCGAAGAAATAAGATAAGCTCCAAAACTATATAAAGAATAAAATAAAGGATCTAAATTTTTAGAATTCAATTGAAGTGCAACTCCACCTGCAAAAGCAAAAGTGCCAAGTAAGGACATAGAAGATGAAACAGGGAGCCAACTCTGTCCCCTGTTTCTACTGTAAAAATTACCATAACCCTGATAACATATTGCAGGCGGCAGCAAATCAATATGAGAAAATAAAACTGCTGATAATGGTGATTTAAATTCAGCGGTAGGAGCAGTTGATTCAAGATATTTTATTTCTTTAAATTTTAATTGCTGTTGTAATTTTGGTATATAATTTTTTATGTTATTATCATTTGGAAAATATTTTAGATATTCCTGAAAATATTTAATTGCATATTCATAATTTCCAAAATAATAATAACACATTCCTATCCTTTTATAAATTTGCGGATATTTTATTTTTGTTTGTAAAACCTTTTGATATTCAAGAAATGCTTTTTTATAATTCCCTTCTTTTTCATAAGCAAGTCCTTGTTTATATGAGGTTAATGCTTTTTGATATAATTCTTTTTTTAATTTGTTAATTTCATTTATGTTTTTATTTTCAATTGATTGCACTACAATAGTATTTGAATCTGGATTTACAATAGCTGCATAATTAAAATATGGCACTATGTATAATGCTATTATTAAAAAAATAATTACTCTCATATACTAAAATCTCCAGGCAAGACGAACAGGAATGTATAATAAAAATGCATCCTCTTCGCCTAACTGGATAAGCCAAGGTCTATGTTCCCAGTCCATATCTTTAATTCTGACAAGTTTTACTGATAAAGTTGAATTTATTATAAAATTTTGAGTTAAATAACAATTTAATCCAAATTCAAAAGAAGGTGAAAAAAATGTAAGATTTTCATTATTTAATGTATTTTTTAATATTACAGGGTCAAATGTAGATATATCACCATATTGTCTTTCTGCAAAAGCAAATCCTGCAAGTAAATTTAAAACAAATTGAAATCTTTCATTGAAATTACCAAATTGCATTCCAAATAATAAAGAAATGTCATTGAAGGATGTATTATAGCCTGTTGTGGGGATTATAGATTCATAACTGTATGAGTTAAAATATAAAAATCTCGCACCTATGTAAAATACTTCATTTGTATTATATAATGCGTGTAATTCAAAAGAATTCATATTTAGGTAAATAGAAGTTAAACCATAGCCAATCCCGACATCAAATCTTCCAGTGGAATTCTGTATTGTAAAACAATTAGAATTTATAATTATTGATAAGAAAAAAATAATCATTAATAATTTCTTCATATTTGTTCCTTATTAATTAATTTTATATAATTATATAATAAATTTATTCAATGTCAAATGTATATTTTTTTCCAAAAGTGCATTAAAGAATGGGATTGTGTTGTAATTTTTAATCATATTAATTATTTATTATAAATGAAAAATTAAATTTATAAAAAGAGTAAAATATTATAAGCTCTATAATTTATCAATACTTTTTAACATTTTTTACAAAAATTTTATCAAAGGTTTCTTTTTAAATATTTACTTAAATACTGTCCCGTGTATGAATTTTTATTTTTCATAATATCCTCAGGAGTGCCTTCGGCAACAATAAAACCACCTTTATCTCCACCTTCTGGTCCTAAATCAATTATCCAGTCAGCATTTTTAATTATATCAAGATTATGTTCAACAACTATCACTGTATTTCCCATATCAACAAGTTTGTTTAAAACATTTAAAAGTTTTTCAATATCTGCAAAATGAAGTCCTGTTGTTGGCTCATCAAGCATATATAATGTTTTTCCAGTTGATTTTCTGGATAATTCAGTTGCTAGTTTTACTCTCTGCGCTTCACCGCCCGATAATGTTGTGGCTGATTGACCAAGCTGAATATATCCAAGTCCGACTTCATCAAGGGTTTCGAGAATTCTTTTTATACCTGGTATATTTTCAAAAAATTTCAGGGCCTCTTCCACACGCATTTCAAGAACTTCTGCGATATTTTTATCTTTGTATAAAATTTCAAGTGTTTCTCTGTTATATCTCTTACCCTTACATTCCTCGCAAGGCACATAGACATCTGGTAAAAAATGCATCTCAATTTTAATAATTCCATCACCAGCACACGCTTCACATCTACCACCACGCACATTAAAAGAAAACCTACCTGGGCCATAACCACGCAGACGTGCTTCCTTTGTATTTGCAAAAAGTTCTCTGATTTCAGTAAAAACACCCGTATAAGTTGCTGGATTGGATCTTGGAGTTCAACCTATGGGTGATTGATCTATTTCAATAACTTTATCAATTAAATTCCAGTTTTTAAGTTCCTTATAACCTGATGGTTTATGAATACCCCTGTAAACTTCGTAAGTTAATGCAGGATATAATGTTTCAGCAATTAGTGATGATTTACCGGAGCCGGATACTCCTGTGATGCATATAAAAGCACCGAGTGGAAACTTTACATTTAAATTTTTTAAATTATTTTTATTTACTCCTGTTATTTCCAAGACACCGCTGAATTGTCTTCTTTTAGTTTTTATTTTAATTTTCTCTTTATTTAAAAGATATTTTGCAGTTATTGAATTTTTTGATTTAATAAGTTGATTGATATCACCAGCAACAACAACTTCTCCGCCATGAACACCTGGTCCAGGTCCCATATCAACTATATAATCAGCATTCAATATTGTTTCTTCATCATGTTCAACAACAATAACAGTATTTCCTAAATCTCTTAATGTTTTCAGAGTATTTAAAAGTTTTTGATTATCCCTCTGATGCAATCCAATGGAGGGCTCATCAAGAATATATAAAACACCTACAAGCCCCACTCCTATCTGTGTCGCAAGATGAATTCTTTGAAATTCACCACCCGATAATGTCCCTGCTTTTCTATCCAATGTAAGATAAGATAGACCAACGTTGATTAAAAATTGTAATCTACCTTTTATTTCTTTTAGAATCTGTCTTGCTATTATTTCTTCTTTTTCAGAAAGTTTTAAATTATTAAAAAATTCATAACAATTCTCTATGGACATTTCAGTGATATCAATTATTGATTTCTTTTCAATTAAAACAGACAGAGATTCCGGCTTTAATCTTTTACCATTGCATGCACTGCATTCTTTTTCTTCCATATATTTTTCAAATATCTCTTCTCTTATTCTTTCTGTTTCTGTTTCCTTATATCTTCTTTCAAGAAATGGAATTAAACCTTCAAATTGTCCGTAATGCTTCCATTCGCTTGCAAAACCCTTGTAATGAAATTTGATATCCTCACTTAGACCATATAGAAGTGCATTTTTAACATTTGCTGGTAACTTTTTAAATGGAGTTCCAAGAGAAAAATTCATATGCTTTGCAAGACCCGTTACAAGATGCCAGTAATAACTTTCCTGATTTGTCCATGGTTTAAGTGCACCTTCATTAATGCTTAGTTCCTCATCAACAACAAGTTTGGGATCAACTTCAACACGACTTCCTAATCCAGTACATACAGGACATGCACCATAAGGATTATTAAATGAAAATATCCGTGGCTCCAGTTTTGCCATTGAAAAATCACAGTTAGGGCAGGATAATTTATCTGAAAAAAGCATATCTTGATTATCTTTTATCTGATTTATTATTATTATTCCCTCTCCAATTTTTAAGGCAAGTTCTACAGATTCTGTTATACGTTTTTTATTTATATTTCCAGTTTCAATTCTATCTATGACTATTTCTATTGAATGTTTTTTATTTTTATCAAGAATTATCTTTTCATCAAGAGATTTTACTTCACCATCTACTCGTACTCTTAAAAAACCTTCTTTTTTAATATTTTCAAATAATTTATTGTATTCTCCTTTTCTACCTCTTACAACAGGTGCCAGTATCATAATTTTTGTTTTTTCAGGTATTTTGAGTATTCTATCCACAATCTGCTGCACTGTCTGGGACTTTATTGGTATTTTACAATTAGGACAATGAGGAATACCAATTCTTGCATATAATAATCTTAAATAATCATAAATTTCTGTTATTGTTCCAACAGTTGAACGTGGATTTGCTCCAGCACTACGCTGTTCTATTGCAATTGCAGGAGATAAACCTTCTATTGAATCTACATCTGGTTTCTGCATCTGTCCTAAGAACTGCCTGGCATAAGCAGATAATGACTCCACATATCTTCTTTGACCTTCTGCATATATGGTGTCAAAGGCAAGTGATGATTTTCCAGAACCAGATACACCAGTTATAACAACCAGTTTATCACGTGGAATTTTTAAATTTATATTTTTTAGATTATGCTCACGTGCTCCGTTTATTACTATATATTTGGTCATTTTATCTGTTCTAAAATTGATTCAGGATTTTTTATTTTTTTACTCTCAATATAATGAATTATTTTTTTGTAGGCATGCTGCCGTGTTTCTTTATCTTTTGTGATTTTATAAATTTTAACCCAGTAAGCAACTACCTCATCAGGAGTTTTATATTGTTCATAAATATGTCCTAATATTCTTTCTATCATTGCTGGATGATCATCGTATTTGAGTGCTTCTTCAAGATAACTTACATATTTTTCTTTATCTTCTAATTCTTTATAAACAATGGCTCCAAGATATAATCTCAACCTCCACAATGTAGGATTATATTTCAATCCTTTTTTTATCAATGAAATGGCCTCATCATATCTTTTTACATCAAAAGCCAAAATAGCACTACCAAATGTATAAGTAAAAATAAAATGTGGATCAATATCTGTTATGGAATCAAAAATTGAATATAATTTAATGTATCTCTCTCTTTTATTAGCCGGATCTCCATAATATTGCAGAAAATATATGTATTCAAAATCAGCCATAACTGCTCTGAAACCCATTGCAGCACTTAAAATATGATTGAATTTTTTAAAAGAATGTTTTCTTAAAAAATACCATTCAGGTTGGTTTTTGAATAAATCTTTGGTAGCAATATAATTACTAATACAACAAGCTATTATCAAAAAAAATAAAAATGTAAATTTTAAAATTTTTTTTATCATATTTTTAAAAGAATTCTTTTTTATCAAAGTATTTTATTGATATTAGTAAAATTATAGATATATAAGAAATTGCATAAATTATAATAAACAAGAAAAAAGAAGGTTCAATTAAACCATATGTCGTTTCAAGTTTATTTTTCAAGTTAAATAATTCAAGATTTGGAACAACATAATAAATAATATCCACTATAATTTTAATAACTGTATTTTCTGAATGAGCAACAAGTTTTTTTAAATGTATGGTTAAATGACCCAAAACATAAGTAAAAAAAAGAAACAAAACACAACCCGGGACAGATGTAGCAATAACTGAAAATAAAACTGCTACAGAAGAAATTATACATATACTTATAAATATAAAAAACACTGATAATAATAATTTTAACTCCCAGGGATCGCTTCCTCTTATATTGATAACCAGCATCAATACAATAAACATAAATAAAATATTTATAAATAAAGTTGTTATTATTCCAAAATATTTACCAATTAAATATTCACTTCTTTTTATTGGTTTCACCATTATAATATGCATTGTTTTTAGTTCTGTCTCTTCAAACATCTGTATTGTAACTGACAATAATAATGTTATAAATGATAATAACGATATAGAAAATAAGCCAAAATCCTTTAACATTCTTATCTCAGATTCCTGGGCAAGTTCACTTATTGCAAGTGAAAAACCTATAATAAAAATAGAAAATATTGTGAGCACATTTAACATTTTGTTTCTTATATTCTGTTTTACAATGTATTCAATAACTGCTAAAACGCTTTTCATTTGATATTCACTCCTTTACATGGTGAATAAAATAAGATTCTACGGATTTAAATTTTTTTATTATCCATGAAACCTTTACAGGCTCAATTAAATGGCCCCGATGCATAATGGCGACTCTATCACATATTTTTTCCACCTCACTTAATATATGAGAATTAAAAAAAATAGTTTTACCATTTTTATTAAGGTCAACAAGCACATCTCTCATTTCTTTATAACCGAGTGGATCAAGACCGGACATCGGCTCATCAAGAAAAAGAATCTCAGGATCGTTTATGAGCGCCTGAGCCATTCCAAGCCGTGATTGCATCCCCTTTGAAAAACCTTTTATTTTCTTATATTCATTTCCCTTAAGTCCAACTAATTCAAGTGTTTGTAATATTTTCTGTCTTTTATTATGTATATTAAAAATATCAGCGAAATATTCTAATATTTCATATGCTTTAAGATATTTTGGAAAATATGGCAATTCTGGCATATATCCAATATATTTTCTTATTTCTGTATTATTTATTGAACTGCCCAAAATTTTTATACTACCAGTAGTTGGTTGTAATAATCCAAGTAAGGTTTTCATCAATGTTGTCTTGCCTGCACCATTTAATCCGAGCAATCCAAAAATTTCTCCCTTGTAAATGGATAAATTAACATCTTTTATACCTGTATATGTATCTTTTTTCCAGAAATCAAGTGATTTATATATCTTTGTAAGATTTTTTACTTCTATTACTATTTCCATTTTCTCACCTCAAAATAAATATATTAATAGAATATTTTTTTTATGTCAAATAAATTATAAAAATTTCTGATGGATTCAAATAAGGTTCATATACAACTTCATACTTTTTGTGAAGCAATTAAAATATTTTCAGTTAATTAGATGGAAAATAATTGTTTTATATTATAATTCAAACATCATTATAAGTCCGAATTTATAAGGCGCAATTACATCTTCGCTCTCGTCAACATAGTTCCAACCATTTTGGAAGAGATTATTAAATTTTAATTGTACAGAAGGAGCACCTAAATCTGCATACAGGGAAAATATTATTTTTTCTTTTTCACCTAAATCTATATTCATATCAATCCCGAAATTTAAAAATGATAGGTAAAAACATATACCATTTAAAGACCCCCATATCTTACTTCTTTCAGCATTCATATAAGAAGCACTCCAGGGATAAAGAGTTAATCCAACACCAAACCATGGTTTTAAATTTTCATCATTTAATATGTAGTATTTTCCTCCTGTTTTTATTATAAATGTGTCCATATAAAAATAAATATCACTATCAAATGGACCATAAAAATTATTAAAAGTGTTACCAGTCATATCTGCAATCCATGAGCCAATCCCATATTCATTTTTTCTCGCACATAAAATTCGTCTATCAGAATATCCGGTTTCAAGAAAAATTCTCCATTCATTACTCAAAGTATAAAAAATATGACAAGAAAACCCATAGCCCATTTCATATGGCGCGCCCTTATTATCATAAACTCCATTCTCAGGAGCAATTGCTGTGCCATTTGATTCTCCGTATTGAATGAATGCAGAAAATCCAAAATAAATTGAATGTGATATATCAGATTTATTATTGAAAGTGTTAATTTTTGAATCAATATTTTCTGAATATATAAAATTAAATAATAATAAACAAAATAATATATTAACTATTAATAAATTCTTCATAACATTTTTTGAATTCATCTTTTCCACACAGGAGGGCACCTGATAACGGGGCTATCCTTTTAACCGCTGCTACCATGGCTGTTACTATGTTTTGAATATCCCATTGAGCATGACTGTCCATACGTAAACGAGCAAGATGGTAAAGTTCTCTTAAATTTATATTTATTAAAACTTTTCTCCTATGAGCATTTGTTAACACATACGCAGCCGCATGTTTATTCTTTTTATATAATTTTTCAAACAGATGTTCTGTTTTTCTAATAATATCTTTTAATATTTTTTCCTGGTTAGTTATAATGAATGATGGCGGTATGGTTATCCCTAGATTTATATCATATGGTTGTTTTAATATAGTCATCATTCTGTGTCTTTTTAATTGTGCAAAGGCACTGGCGCTTATTATCAATTCAAAACAAAAATTTATAAATTCAAATTGCCTTGGCATGGAATCATATTCAGTAAAACCATCAAAAAACATCTTGAAAATATTTTTTCTTTTCTTTTTGTCAAATTTTTTAATTGTTGAAAGGCATTGTGAATATCCCATATTTCCTTTTTGATAAAGTAAACCAGCAATTATTTTCTCATCAATGTTGTCTGTCCAGTCAAATAAATTTACTTCCCTTTCTATTCGGGATGTTTTTTTACTAAAAATTTTTATATTTTTTGAAAGCATCTCAATCTTTTCTAAACCAGTCTTTAAAAATCCATCTGAAACTTCCCAACCAAATTGCTTTTTAAAAGCAACAGGATCAGATAAAATAATAAGTGATGGAACAACCTTTTTTGCTCTGTCATAGAGCATTTTGGATAGTTTTCTCACTTCAGAAAGTGGGTTATATTTTAATTTACGTAATATATATTCAAGATTACGTGCATTTGTAGAAAATCCCAACTGGCATTCAGTGGCTAGACATACCATATATCGTGCGTCTTCTTTTGCCCATCCTTCAACCATATTCTGACCAGATTTAGTATTTAATTTATCAATGTTTATTTTCTTCTGATATTCATGTAAAACAGGTAAAACCTTATTATAAGCATCAACCTGTAACCCAACTATTTTTCTGAAAAGATTTTTCTCTTTTTCATTAAATTCGTCTGGAATAACATAATCACCCTCCAAAGTTATATAACGTTGTGATTTTTCTGTATATGAACAGAGCCGAGCCTCTTCAAGTGATTCCACAGCAAGACGCGAAATACCAAGAATATCAAAATTCAAATAAGCATGCTCAGCAACAGAATGGTGTCCCATCTTAAAAACAATATTTTCATTGGATTTTCTGGCTTTATCTACTTCTTCCCTTGCTTCTTCTCTTAATTGATTCACAGGTCTTGGGTCTCTGCTTATCCTGGCATAAGCAGCAGAAATTGTCTCAGGGGTTAAATTATCTTTTCCATCCCAGCCAAATTTTTTCAATTTCTCCAATGCATCATAATCTATATTAAAACCAGCAAGTTTTACTTCTAACATTTTTCACCTTATATAATAATATTTTAAAATTATATTATTTATTCATTTTTATTTTATGTCAATAATAATTTATAAATTTAATTTTATCTGACTGTTCATTAATACCTTATAATTTTTTTTCTTAATGTAATTATCTATTGCTTTTATTCTATCTGAATAATGCGGATGAGTAGTAAAAAGTGAAAATGCTTTGGAAGCAGGCTCATTTTTTCCAAAAACTATCAGTAAATCTGTTGCTCCTGCCACATTTTTATATTTTTTATAAAGTAAATCTATAGCATATAGATCTGCTTTTATTTCCTGGCTTCTTGTATATTTTAGCTGAATGTTGGAAATAGAACTGGAGAGTGTTCTATTGAAAAAAGTATCTGAACCAAATAAAACAGTAGCAATTAATGACAAAACAAGACCTCTACCAAGTCCTCTTAAATGGTCTTTATGGGCATAATGTCCCAATTCATGATATAAAACATATGCTAATTGATTTTCTGTTTTTACTGTTTTTAATAATCCGGATAAAACAATAATATTACCTCCTGGCATGGCAAGAGCATTTACCTGTTTGGTTTCAAGTATTCTTGCATTAAATTTTCTGTTTTTCAAATCTGTGTATGAAACAAGATCATTTAAAAATTTCTGTAATTTCTTTTCTTTAACTGTTATAGGCTTTTTTTCAAACATCATCATGTAATTATAAGCAAGTTTTTCTTCAAATTCTGGAGATATTTTTTCAGCAACTATATCAACAAGAAAACCAAGAAAAACATATATAAAGATTATTACAAGAATAAGTATTGCAAGAAAATAAATGAAATCCTTTAATAAATTTGTTGTTGGTGCATTTATATCACCATCTGGTAATTTTGGTATATATTTCATTTTTTATATGTTATTGCGGTGGCATAGGCAAAAACCTCAACACTTCCTATACCACCTTTCTGTCCTGCATTTTGTCCGATTGATGATGTCTCAATTCTTAAATTTATTATGACATCAACATTTTTACTAGCAGCTTTTTCTTTTAATCTTAATATTGCTTCTCTTCTCCCCCGGTCTATCAATGTTTCATATGATTGAATACGGCCACCAAAAATCTGTTTTATTGCAGCAAAAACCATTTTAAAATAATCAAGAGCCACTACACATGAACCAGATATAAAATAAACATTTTCTATTTCCTTTGAATTATCAATAAAATCACCGGAATTTACAACAGGTATATGCATTAAATTTTCTTCTCTTTTTTTTATAGATCTATAATGACTCTTTTCAGCTATTGTTCCTGAAGTAAAACCCAGAAATACTAAAAAAATAAAAAAAATTACATCAAGATTATTTAAAATTATTTGTAAAAACGCTAAATTATCTCTGTTCATCATTCTACCTTAACTGCTGTGCCATATACATAAAGTTCTGCTGCACCTTGAGCAATAGATGATGTTGAAAATCTTACATTAATTACTGCATTGGCACCAAGTTTTTCTGCCTGTTTTATCATACGCTCTAAAGCTTCTTTTCGGGCTTCGTTTAAAAGTTCTGTATAGCCCTTTAATTCACCACCTATTATGTTTTTGAGTGATGCCATTATATCTTTGCCTATATGCTTAGCCCTTACAGTGCTACCAGTAACTAGTCCATAATGCTCTACAATTTTCATACCAGGAACCATAGGAATATTTGTAAGTATCATAAAAACCTCCACTATAAAAAATGTTCTTTAATATGACATGCTTTTTCAAACATACAATAGACAAATTACAATTTACACAACACTTTTATAATTGATAGTCCTTGCCTATTCTGACTACATTTTCATTTCTCCATTTTTCCATTATACCAGAAGCGAGAAATTCTATGGGATTATAATTATCTGTAAAAATTTTTTCTTTTTTTTCTGGTTGTATATTTATATACCTATTGCCTATATTTAAACTTCTATCTGATGCAAAATAAATGATATTTGTAAAACCATACTGATCCGCTTGCATATAAACATTTTTAAAAACTAATTTTAAAGTCCAATAAATAAAAGCATACAAATCGTCATGAATTATCTGCCCTTTTTCATCGCTGGAAATATAGCTAACAGTATTAACAGCCAATATTCCATTTGGGTTTAAAGTTGACTTCATCTGGTAAAATGCTTCTTTTGTGAAAAGATAAGGACAAAGAGAATACCCAGAATAAACATCTGTAAAAATTACATCATATTTTTTTGATGTCTTACGTAGATATTCTCTACCATCAGCAATTATTGAGTTACCGGTAAAATTAAAATACTTTCTTGCAACATATTCTATTACAGGATCAATCTCAACATTATCAACATTTGCTTTCAATTTTTTTAATCTATTATCAATAGACCCTCCGCCAAGACCAATTACTAGGATATCACGTGGACTACCAAAAAAATCAACTGCCTGTAACATAACATCAATATATTGTAAAAAATGTTGCTGAGTATTAATGTCATACATTGACTGTAAAGCACCATCAATAAAAAATGCACGATAATTAGAATAATCTACCACTTTTATCTTTCCATAATGGCCGTCTTTTTCAAACAACAACTTACCCCTACTTTCTGGTTGTGGAGTGGTGGCAGCAACAAATCTAATAAATAACATCAATAATATTAACAAAATTATTTTTTTTTCTTTGATATAAATATACCAGACAATGACCAGTAAAATTAATATACCACCTGAAATATTAATAATTAAATTAATCCCTAAAAATGGAATTAGAAAAAATCCGGTTAAAATAGCACCAATAAAACTTCCTATTGTGGAAATGCTATATAAAATACCGGCAGTTATACCAATATTATTAGTATCATTTGCACATAATTTTACAAGATAAGGTGAAACAGTACCAAATAATAATAGTGGAATAACAAATAAAATCACAGATGACAAAAAAGTACCTAATCTAAGCCCTAAAAAATCAGTCATTGATATAACTGGTTTGGCAATATATGGCAATATAATCATCCATGTAGCGCCAGTAAAAATAAAAATATACATTAAATCTGGTTTTTTATATCTATCTGCAAAAAATCCACCTAAAAAATAACCGATTGCAAGAGAAACAAGGGTAATACCAATTAACGATGCCCATACAAATATGGATGAACCATAATAAGGTGCAATTATCCTTGTCCCAAGAATCTCAAGTATTAAAATAACCGCACCAATTATAAATGACGTTATATAATAATAGACTTTTATAAATTTATTTGCAATCATGAATATAATTATAAATTATTTTCATTTTTTGTAAACAAAAATTTAAAGATGCGAAGATGTGAAGATTTGAAGATACTAATACTTTTCTTGACATAAATATATTATTTGAATATAATAAACTAAAATAAATACAGGGAGAAAAAAGAATGCATTTTACAATTTCATGGGATATACAGGCAGAACCCGAACTTGAAAAACGCATTCATAATTTATTGCTTGATACTTTAAAAAAACATGCAATTTTTGTCGCTGAGCCGCTGTCTAAATATTTTATTGTTAAAATTGATATTGAGCCTAAATGGCATCTGATATTAAAGATGTTAAAAGGTATATGCACAATGTATAAAGGTAAAATAAATTTTGTAATGTCGCCACCAATGACAGGTGGACAATATAATGGTGAATTAAGGGACTGGACAAAAGTAAACGAAACAACCAAACAATAATACTCATTAAATAAAAATGAACCCTAATAATAATTTTGAAGATGCAAAACCAATAAAAGTTGCAATAGGAATAAATGAGCAAATAGATGTTTACAATGATAAAATTATAATCCGCAACAAAGGAATTTCTAATTTATTAAATGTAATAGCAGAATTCAAACCATCTGATATAAAAAAAATAATTATAAAACCAGCAGGAACTTTATATAATGGTAGATTTGAAATCCAGACAAAAAATTTAAAATATAATGTTGAATTCAAAGCATATCAGCAACAGGATTTTGAGGATATAAAAATAATATTGGGAAAATAATAATAAATTTTAAATCTTTTAGTCATTATAAAAAATTAAATTAATTATTTAAAAATCATCTGTATTGCTTTTGATTTAATATTATCCATAAATTTTTTTGCAAACATTTCTTCTAATTTGCCTTTTGATACACAAGTAACAGTCATACCGGCAGCAGAAAGTGTTGCCATTAAATCTTTAAGTTCTGGTTGAATTTCTGCCTTTATTGTCATTTCATTATCAGATATCCCTAAAATAAAATACACCTTTGCATTCACACCTTCACTCTTTATAACAGGCAATCCAAAAGCAGTGCCACAGTCACAATCCTGTGGTGTTATTTTCATATCAACAGGATTGGTAGTTATGGTCCCAGCATCTGGGTTGCTTCCTTCTATCTTATACCCTATTAAAGGTAGTAATTTAAGTGCTGTCTTGAAAATTATCCCTGCATTACCAGGTATTTTTTGTCTAAATAATGTTGCTTCTATTGATGGTTTAACATACATAGACGCGCATGAAGTTATTAATAAAAATAAAATAAAAAATAAAAATTTATTTACATTCATATTTAATAATTTTTTATCTCAGAATAATCAATTGCTTGGGTTTTGACCATATTTCTTCATTTTTCATATCTTTAATGCTTATTATAATATGATATACACCATTTGCAAGGTCATGCAAATATTTATTTTCAATTATAATTTCAGAATTATATGGATTATAAATATGTGAAGAAAAATTAAACTGTTTTATTTTCCTGTATCCAGTAGTATAAATTTTAATCTTTATAATTTTAATTCCATATAATGAATTAAAAGAAATATACATATTATCCTTATTGGGATTATATGGATTGGGATATATAACTACATCATTGATTGTGGGTCTTTGAATATTAATTGTCACTGTAAAAGTAGGTGTTAATGTAGGTGTCGGTGATATGGTGCCTGTTACTGTCTGTGTTCTGGTTTGTGTTGCTGTCAATGTTAAAGTACGAGTAGAAGTAAAAGTATTTGTATAAGTCAATATATAAGTTGATGTAGATGTCAGTGTTAATGCAACTGTAAATGTTCTTGTTAATGTGGATGTAAACGTTACAGTGTATGAATGAGTAGATGTAAATGTTCGGGTTATAGTAAATGTTTCTGTAAAAGTAGAGGGAACAGTCGGTGTATTTGATGATATCGTGTCTGTTATTGTCTGGGTTGGACTCACTGTCCGAGTGTGGGTTGGTGTTATTGAATTCGTTGCAGTATAACTCGCTGTTATTGTTCGTGTCCATGTGGGTGATGATGTGTTTGTCATAGTCTCTGTGTGCGTTGGTGTCTGGGTCCTAGTAAATGTATAACTCAAAGTCACTGTATATGTTAATGTGTTTGTTCTTGTCAGTGTGCTGGTTGGTGTATTTGATGATATCGTGTCTGTTATTGTCTGGGTTGGACTCACTGTCCGAGTGTGGGTTGGTGTTATAGTTCTTGTTAAAGTAATTGTTACTGTTTGCGTTCCTGTTGGACTTGATGTCAAACTCACAGTCCATGAA
>JAOAIN010000050.1 GCA_026414685.1 Candidatus Goldiibacteriota bacterium | reverse complement strand
AAGATGGATATAAAATTCTTCTCCTTCTGGTAAAAGGGATAAAAGGACTTTATTGTTTTTATCAATGATAAGAATATTATTAAGTTGAGATATTTTTTTTAAATTTTCAAGTTTTTTCAGGTATTCATTGTAGATCTTGCCCTTCAATTCAAGATAATTAATATCTTCTTTATTTATAAACTCAAGTATTAAAGAACCTGCAATTTTTAATCTGTTTTCCATCTCTTTATTTAAATCCGAAACAATCATCAAATATGTAATTGCACCATACATACCAATTATTACTAATGAAGTCAGAAAAAAATATAATATTATTTTTTGTTTCAAATTAAATTTCATCTAATGTCCTTTTATTTTTTTTAGTATTTCCTTTTTTTGTTTTTCTGTAAGAAAATCTGCTCTTTTATCATTTTTTTCTATGGCTGAAATCAAATCATCTCTATCTTTGAATACAGAATATATATTATATCGTGTTTTTTCTCCAATATACGGTATATCATCAAATATTGTTTTTTTCAATTTTTTGTTTGCAAGTAATGTTTGATATGAAACTGCAAATCTATGAGCTTCATCTCTTATTTTTTGCAAAAGTAATTTAGCATCTTGTTTTATATTAATAGGTGATGATTGCCCAGGTAAAAAAACATCTTCATTTTTCTTTGCTAGCCCTATTATATTTATATTTTCAATTCCAAGCATAGAAAGACCTTCTTTTGCGGCATTGACTTGGCCTAAGCCGCCGTCTATGAGTATCAAATCTGGAAATGTTTCGTTCTCTCTTAATATTCTGCTGTAACGACGCATTACAACTTCTCGTATTGCTGCATAATCATCTATTTTTTCTACTTTTTTGATTTTATATCTACGATATAACTTTTTCTCTGGCATACCATCTTTGAAAACAACACAAGATGCAACTATATTATCCCCAGAAAAATGAGATACATCTATAGCATCTATAATTTGTGGTATTTTTACCAAAGATAAAATATTTTTCAGTTCTATTAATTGTTTTTGTATAACATCTGCTTGTATTTCATCTTTTGCTTTTTTTGCTTCATCCTGTTTTATTTTTTCTCTGATATTTTCTTTTGCAATATCAAACAAATTATCTCTTTTCTTAAATATTACTTTTATTCCTTTTCTTTTAAAAAATTCATTTATTACTTCCTGATTTATATCATCTACTGGTAAAATTATTTCATCAGGATATGATATATTTCTACTGTAATATTGCATTAGATACGATGCCAATAATTCTTCGCTATTAAAAATATCTTCAAAAACATCTATTTTTTTAGAAATCAATCTACCGGAACGTATATTTAATACACAAAAATAAAAATTTCTGTCTTTTGATATATAATTTATGACATCAACATTTTTATCTTCGGATAATACAACTTTTTGTTTTTGCATTATATTTTCTATAGCTTTAATTTCATCCCTTACCTCTGCCGCCTTTTCATATTTTCTATCTTCTGAAAATTGTTGCATTTTTTTATTTAAATCTTTTAAAATATTTTTATAAAATCCCCCTAAAAATTTTTTTACTTCTTTTATTAAATTTTGATATTCCAAATCACTTATAAATCCTACACATGGGGCAGAACATAGTTGGGCATCATAAAAAACACAAGGTCTTTTTAACTTTTTTTTATCAAAATTATAATTACATTGCCTAACTTTAAAAATTTTATAAATAAGTTCAAGAACTTTTCTTGCATCATCTGCAAAATATGGTCCATAATATATAGCATTTTTATCTTTTGTATTTCTTGTAAAATAAACTCCTGGATATTTTTCTTTTATCGTTATTTTTATAAATGGAAATGTTTTATCATCTTTCAATAATATATTGTAATACGGTTTATGTTGCTTTACGAGTGTGCCTTCCAGTAAAAATGCTTCTATTTCATTATTTGTAACAATATAATCAAAATCTTTTATTTTTTCTGCAAGTTTATCTGTCTTTATATCCTTTTTCGTCTTATTAAAATAAGAAAGAACTCTTTTTTTTAATGACTTTGCCTTCCCTATATATAAGATTTTTCCATTGCTATCTTTAAAAATATATACTCCTGGTTTTTCTGGTAATATCTCAAGTTTGTGTTTTAAATCCTTTTCCTTCATAATATCCTTCTTTTCTGTTCATTAATAATGTTCGCAATGGATGTTCATAAAAATGTTCGTCAATAATGTTAAAACTTTAAAAAATATTTTTAAACACCAGCATTGTTTTTCAACATCTTTAACGAACATATTCAAAGAACATCCTTTATGAACATATTTAGCGAACATCTTTCAAAAATATTATACTCCATTTTATCATTTATTGTTTGTATTTTTTATTATATAATATTATTGAAAGGTGGTGGAATTATGGAAGAAAACAAAGAAGTTAAAAAAGAAGAATACACTCCTGTTCATGAAATTCCAAAAAAGGTTATAGAAAAACAAAAACATCCCTGGGAACATTTCAAGCAAACACAAAATTTTAAAAAAAATCTAAAAGCCCACAGCCAGCAGCATATTAATAGACGAATAAGTGGAAAATAAAAAATTTTATTTCAAAATTATAAAAGGTAAAATAGGCGTGGATATTTCTTCGTTTCTGTTTTTCAATTTTATTCTATAAAGATAGATACCACTGGCATAAATTTTTAGTTTTTCATTTTTTATAATAATATTATTAATTGAATTTTCTTCAATCTGTTCATAAACTTTTCTTAATGCCATTGTATAAATTTCTATTATTATTTTTTCTGGTTGTTTGTTTGTAGAAAATCTCACCGTTAGGTCCGATTTATTGGTCCAAGGATTTGGAAATAAAATATAATCATATATTTTTAGTTTTTCTTCCGATGATATTGTTGGCGAATAAAAAGGAGTATTTGTATAAGTAATAGAAATTGTAAAAGTATATGTAAATGTTGTAGTTTGCGTTTGTGTCGGTGGAGTTCCTGTTACGGTTAAAGTTATTGTATTGGTCAATGTGGCACTCATAGTAATTGATCTTGTTAATGTTTGTGTAAATGTAGAAGTATTGACAGGAGTTATGGTTCTTGTCCTTGTAAATGAAGAAGTCATAGCTGGAGTATTTGTATTTGTTAAAATAAAAGTAGAAGTAGGAGAAGGTGTCCTTGTAAATGTGGGTGTTACTAACACTGTTTGTGAAATAGTAGGAGTAATTGTTGGACTGCCATATAAGGTTTCATAGCAACCAATGTCAAAACCACTTCCCTGCGGTCTTACATTTCCCAATATATCTTTTAGAGGCGCAGGTAAAGAATTAAAAATACTAATACCTGCATTTTCTGCAGGACATCCAGGTATAAGAGTAAAATTAGCATTAGAAACATCATTGAAGATAATACCCGGTGTTGGAGAAATTTCATGGCTGGAAGCAGTCGTTCCTGAAAAATGTGGAGCATTTCCACCGAATCTGCCTACTATATTATAATCATGCTGTAGCCCAGTAACAACACCTACTTCAAACGCAGCTGTAGAGCCTGTACCTATTGCATAAATAATATTATTAAAAATAGTATTATTATTACAATTATCCGCAACCTGTAATGCTGCCCTTAAACTGCCTGTATTAGGTGTAGTGGGTGCAAGATATGTATAAATTGTATTATTTACAACTAAATTATCAGATGCTCCTTGCGCACCATCAATCTGATAAAGAGCAATACCACCTCTGTTATTATATAAAAGATTGTTTCTACAAATACCAGTTGAGTCGCCATCAAGATTTATCCCAGTTCTACCATTATCAAAAATAATATTATCTTCTATAAGCCAATTATTAATAATACCATCTCCACCAGAAGTCACATCTGAATTCATATGAATACCATTATTATAATTTCCATAAACAATATTACCACGCACAACAGGATTATCAGCAGAATTTGAAACATAAATACCATGTTCTCCATTATTATTGCAGATATTGTATTGAATTGTAACATTTAATGCAAAACCAGTAAAAATTCCATCATGGCTTCCTTCAGGATTTCCAACACTATTATGATGACTATGACAATATTGAATAATATTATCCCTGCAATTCACTCCTGTATATTCATATTCAACTGTCCTGACTGAAATACCAGCACCCGGCGCACCTGTTACTTCAAATCCATCAAAGGTTACATAACTACAGGATAAAAACTCCACGTTTCTTGTTCTACCTGATGGCGGCTGGTTTATTATAGCTTTCAATCTATTACGCGCAGTTATTGTTATTCTTTGTGTTGCTGTCCCTTTTATTCTATCCATATAAAAACCTGTATAAGTCCCGTCTTCAACTATTAACATATCACCAGCTGACAATTTATTTACAGCATATTGTAAAGTTCTCCATGGATACCCAATTAATCCTGAATTAGAATCATTTCCAGTCATAGAAACATAATATGTCTGAGCATAGATAAATGAGATATAAAAAGATAATAAATAAAGAAATATTAATCTTTTTTTCATAATAAAAACCTTTAAATTTTTTATTATTTAAAACTACTATATATTATATCTTAAATTTATATTCTTTTCTCTTTTTATTTTTTATTCCATAAGCTCTTATCTCTTCTATTTTATCCCTTAGTATTGCAGCTTTTTCAAAATTTAATTTTTTTGCTTCATTTATCATCTCTTTTTCAAGTTGTGCTATTAAATCATTTTTATCTTTGTATGAATATTCTCTTTCTTCTTCAACAAGTGGAACTGTAAAATAATCCATTGAATAGACACTTGTCATTATATTCTTAATCTCTTTTTGTATTGATTTTGGTGTAATATTATGTTTTCTGTTATATTCCAATTGTTTTTTTCTGCGTCTATTTGTTTCTTCTATTGCTTTTTTCATAGAATCAGTTATTCTATCTGCATACATTATAACAGTTCCATTTATATTTCTTGCCGCTCTTCCTATGGTCTGAATAAGAGAAGTCGTAGAACGCAAAAATCCTTCCTTATCTGCATCAAGTATGGCAACAAGTGAAACTTCAGGGATATCAAGACCTTCTCGCAATAGGTTAATTCCAATCAAAGCAGTGAATTTACCCTGCCTTAACTCTCTTATAATTTTTACGCGCTCAAGTGTATCTATATCCGAATGTAAATAAGCACATTTAATTCTTTTTTCTTTTAAAAAAGAAGTTAAACCTTCTGCCATTTTTTTTGTAAGTGTGGTAACAAGAACACGTTCATTTCTCCTTTCACGTTTAATAATTTCTGCCATCAAATCATCTATCTGCCCTTTTGTTTCCTTCACTACCACCTCTGGATCAACAAGTCCTGTAGGTCTGACAATTTGTTCTATAACATTTTTTTTTCCTGATTTAGATAATTCATATTCATCTGGTGTTGCAGATACAAAAATAACTTGATTTATTTTTTTTTCAAACTCTTCAAATTTTAGTGGTCTATTATCATAAGCACATGGAAGGCGGAAACCATAATCAACTAAATTTTTCTTTCTTGAATAATCGCCTGCATACATTCCATGTAACTGTGGAATTGTTACATGGGATTCATCAATAAATATTAAAAAATCTTCTGGAAAATAATCAATTAAAGTATATGGCGGTTCACCCGGTTTTCTTCCGTCAATTATGCGAGAATAATTTTCAATCCCTTTACAATATCCCATTTCAAGCAGCATCTCCATATCATATTTGGTCCGTGTTTTAAGACGCTCATATTCTACTGGTTTGTCTTTAAAAAATATAAGTCGTTCCTCTAACTCTTTTTCAATATCTTTTACTACTCTTTCTATTGTATTTTCTGGCATCACATAATGAGTGGCAGAATATATAACTGTGCGTCTCAATTTATTCAAAACATTTTTATTAACAGGGTCTATCTCTGAAATTTTTTCTATGATATTATCTGCCATTTCAACTCTTATAGCATTTATAGAATATGCGGGAAAAATTTCAACTATATCGCCTTTCACTCTGAAAATTCCCTGAATAAATTCAAACTCATTTCTTTTATATTGCATCTGAACTAATTTATCAGCAATTTCAGATATGGAAATTTCCATCCCTTCTTCAAGATACAAAACTTCTTTTTTATAATTTTGTGGCGAACCAATCCCATAAATACAAGATACACTGGCAACAATTATGACATCTCGCCTTGTGAGTAATTTATATGTTGCGGCAAGTCGTAGTCTATCAAGTTCATCATTTATGGAAGCATCTTTTTCAATATATAAATCACGTTGTGGTATATATGCTTCTGGTTGATAATAATCATAATATGATACAAAATATTCAACTGCATTATCAGGGAAAAAACTCTTAAATTCCATATATAGTTGGGCAGCAAGTGTCTTATTATGTGAAATTACAAGTGTGGGTTTATTTACCTCTTCTATTACTTTTGCCATTGTAAATGTTTTGCCAGAGCCAGTTACACCGAGAAGTGTCTGAAATTTCTCCCCATTCATGATTCCTTTAACTAGGGATTTTATTGCCTGTGGTTGATCCCCCGCTGGTTTAAAATCTGTTTTTAATTTAAATTTGTCCATATATGATTTTACCAAAAATTAATTTTTTATATTTTAATCTACATTTATCTATGATTTTATAATTTCTATATTTATGATAATTTTTCCTGAAAATGAAAAAGCGCCTCGTAAAAAAAACATATTAAGAAATTATAAATTACTGATTATATTATATTTTTTCAATTATTTATTATTCTTAATTAATTACCCTGACGCTTTGATATTTCCTGAATTATCTGTTTTACCTCAGGATGATTAGGATATTTTTCAACAAGTTTATTATAAATACGCATTGCTTCTTTAAACACATTTTGGCTTATATAAATAAATGCTGTTGTAATCAAAGAATCAAGTGTTTCATCATTTACAATAATATCATCCTGTGGTTTTTTCTCAACCTCTCCTATATCATCAATTATATGTTCATCTTTTATATCTGTATTTGCAAGAATATTACTTTCTTGTTTTTTAGATTCCTTTTCTTCTTTTTTCTGGATATCAATTGATGGTTTTATATCCATCTTATCATTGACTTCTTTGCCTATTTGGGGTATTTCATAAGTTTTTTTCAATGTATCCATTAAATCCGCTTTTTGAGTTTTTGTTTCATTTTGTAGGAAGGCAGGTGTTTCTACAATTTTAGTTTCGGATGTGTTTTCTTTCCCCTGTATTGCTTCTTTTTGTTTCTTCCATTTTTCTATTGCTTCCCTCTTAATTTTTTCAAGCAATTCACGCTTTTTTGCCTCCTGTTCTTTCATTATTCTCTGTATTTCTTCTTCTTTTAACTTTTCTTTTTTATGTGCTTCTTCAAGTTTCTGTTTTAGCTCTTCTCCTGCTTTTTGTATTATTTCCATTTCTTTTTCTTCATATTCTTTTTGTATTTTTAACTCTTCCTCCAAAAGCCGTCTTGCACGTTCTTCTTCTTCTTGAATAATTTTCATACGCCTTTCTTCTGCTGCTTTTCTTTTTGCTTCTTCAATCTTTTCTGCTGGCGACATATCTATTTTCTGCCAAACTTGTTCTCCTTCTGCTTTTCTTGCAATCAAACGATAAACATCATGAAGTTTTCTTCTTAAATCCTGATTATCAGGAGATAATTTGAGTGCTGTTATATATGTTTCAACAGCACCATCATAATCCTCATTATCCAGATAATTCTGGGCCATCTTTTCAAATTTTTCCAGTAGTTCATTACGTTGCTCTACCTTTGCCATATTCTGTTCTGCAATCTGTTTCTCCCTTGCTTTATATTTTTCTTCTTCTTCATTTAATTCTTTTAATTTAATAATCACAGGGAACTCTTCGCTATCAAAATCTTTAATCTCTTCATAAATTTCCCTGGCTTCTTTATATTCATGCTGTAATGTTTTTTTCTCTGCATCTCTTATTAAAAGTCGCAAGGTTGTTTTTAATTTATTTTTTAAACGTGGGTCATCAGGAAAGGTTTTTATTATCTTCTTACACAACTTTATTATTTTAATCAACTGCCCTTTGCTTTCCAGAACAGAAATACCATTTATATATGCATCTGCTGCCTTTTCTTTCATTTCTGCTTTTAAATAAGCATCCCCGAGCATATTGAGTATATTAAAATCATCTTTTTCGGCTTCTGCGAGCTGCTCATATAAACTAATTGCTTTTTTATAATCTTTATTCTGATAATACTGATAGGCCAGTTTTACATATAATGTTTTTTCTTCTGGTGTCACATAAAACCTCACAAAAATTAATTTTATATATTTATTATAATATCACACAAAAATAAAGTCAAACTTGTATTTATAAAATTTTAAAAATTGTTTTACTATCCCCATATTTCTATGTCAATTAGGTCATAATACAAAAAAATTTATAATAAAAGAAAAAAATTTAAAATTCTATTTTCACTCTGCCACTTACACTTCTTCCTGGTGCTGGAATACCTTTTATATCTTCAAAATAATAATTTAACACATTTTCTATTTTAAAAGAAATATCCAGCCACTCATTTATTTTTTTATTTATTGTCATATTTACAATATTTGCAGTATCATTTCTATTTGAATATGCTTTATGAACATATTGTATAATAAATAAAATCCCATAAATATCTAGCTCAGAGTTAATTGATATTTTACTTCTTAAATATGCAAGTCCGTATTTTGAAATATATGGTTCTGAGATATAGGAATCAAGATAAGAATAAATTGCATTTAATTTCAATATTTCAAACATTTTTAAATCCATACCTAAATTAAAACCAGTTGTTTTAATTTTTGCTATATTTTTTATCTGCCAGAAAGGATCAGATAAACTATCTTTCCCCCAGTCAATCAGATCAATACCTTCTCTGTAAAAAACATCACCTTTTAACAACACATCGCTAATTTTATAATTTATACCAGTTCCGACTTCATGACTTCTTTCTGGTTTTAAATTACTGTCTCCTTTATTAAAAGGATCCTGATAATAAAGTTCTGTCCAGTTTGGATATCTTGCGGTGTAGCTATAATTTAATAAAATATTTACATTTTCAAATCCATAATTAAAATTAAGTGAAGGCAACATATCAAAATTTTTATAATTATCATAATTTTCAATGGCAAGATTTAAATTTGTCTTTATGTTGCCAAAAAATACAATGCGGCTGTTTATTAGAGCTGCGTTTTTTATTCTATGATGACATCCGAGTTTACTGCTATTTATCTCTTCTCGCTGCCAGTTATATTGTAAATCAAAAATTTTGTCAGTTTCAAAATAAAAATTATATTTCAAAAGTCCACCATAAATTAAGTTCAAATGATTATTTTGATAGAATGATGGATTATTACTATTTAATGTAAAAACATCAGAATGTGAACGAACATAAAAAGATGTCTTAAATCCATCTATCATTTCTGACGTAATATTGGCATATCTCGTTATAATATATTCTCTGGAAGGCATATTTTTTCCAGGTGTGTAATAATCATATGCTCCGTATTCTTTTTCATCGTAACCAAGATAAATATTATTTTTCAAATATGATGCAGTTAGAAACACAGCATCCTTTGAGTAATCTGTTCCTTTATGATAGCCGTCAGAAAAACTTTTTTCGGTACTGATTGAGATACCGCCATCTTCAAATTTTTTTGCTGCTCTTAAACCAGAATAAAATGTATTGTATGTTCCATAATCTGTTACAAGTTCAAAATTGTCCTTTTTTATTTCTCTTAATTTGATATTTAATAATCCATTTAAAGCACCAGAACCAAAAATAGATGACCCGTGATTTATCACACTCACCCTTTCTATATCAAGAGAAGTCCACGGAAAATC
>JAOAIN010000035.1 GCA_026414685.1 Candidatus Goldiibacteriota bacterium | reverse complement strand
CTGAAAATCTGATAGTACCGCGTAATGATGAAATTTATGAATATTTTTATACCCTTGCAAAAGCAGGTTATATAACTTCTGTTCCTGCCGAACATTTTAAATATAATCCAATTTCAACTTATGAAGCAGCAAGGTATATATGTGAAGCAATACTTGCACAAAAGAGCGAGACACCTAAGAAAGCAAAACTTGATATTGAAACAGCAAAAAAATATTATGAAACATACAGACAGAAAGCATTTGAAATTTATAATAAAACAAAAGAAACACGTGAGAAATTAAAACAAATAGAAGCAACTCTTGCATCACCTGATTTTCAAGATTTTAAGGAGACAATAAATAAATTGGATGAAGAATTATTTGAAATTGAAGAAGAATATAAATTAACCACTTTCCGCGGCATCCCGCCTTTTAAAGTAATGGGAATGCTTACAGTCCGCTGGCAGGATGTTGAGACATTTGGAGTCAGTCAGATACATCACACATCTTTGGGTGGTTCTTTCATGCAATTGTGGACAGAATATATAGTAAGTTCTGATGTAAGTTTCAAACTCAATTTAACTTTTGAGCGTCCTGCAAATGAAGCAGAAAAAAATATGGAAAGACCTGATGAGGGTATTGTTATTAAACTTCCAGAATACTGGGGTACAGGTCAGCGTTTTCTTGACAAATACACTATCAGCTTAGATTTTTTCAAATGGCGATTATCAACGGGGTTTTTCTGGGAAGATATAACTCCACTTGTTGCAAAACAGATTTTAACAGAAAGACCTGTTTTATTTGACAGGGATGTATATGCTCTGGAAGAGACAGCTCGTGGACATTATGAGAATGTATTTTTACATTCATTCCAGAAAAGAGGAGATATTTGGTCTAAGCATCCATGGTATGGCCTTGTATTATATAATATGGATCTTTTTGGTTCACGTATTAAACTCATGGCTGGTAAAGCAGAAAAATTTGATGAATATTGGGATAAATTATTCTTATATGAATATGCTGCTAGATGGACATATCCTTTTGAAATAGCAGGGTTATTAAATAATTCAGAAGTTTCTTTTAATTTCTTTCATACATCCAATGATAAAGGCGAAATACAAACACTAGCGCCAACAAATAGACCAACTGATTTTCCACAGAAAATACCAGATGGTTATGTCCAGACAGCAAGTATAGTTGGTGGAGATTTTAAATTGAAAAATATATTTGATTTATTAAGTTTTGCAGGAGAATTTGAAAATTCTTTTTACAGTGGTAAATTACCTAAAAATGTAAATGCATATTTTACAAGAAAAGGTAAAGCCATGTATGGTCTAGCTGGGATAAATGTGAACCCGGTTAATTTGGAGGTAAAATATACATTAATAGAACCTGATTATGTTGCAACAGCATCTGCTGTTATTGATACATCGCAACCATCAATGACATATACTGGCTATGAAGGAGAAGTTACATTTGAAAGAATAACATATGCAGGTGATCCAACTATGTTATGGAATAATGTTGGACGTTTAAGTTTATTTGGTAATATTTCTATTCCAAATGGATTTATATTATTAAATTATGGCACTGCAAAACAACTAGAAGCAACTGGTAAAAAATTATATCTTGAACGTTTTTTAATTGGCAACAGATTAAATGGTGCAATATATTGGCATGCATTTTTTAGTAATTATGGATATCCTGATACTACGCGAGACGTAGGTTTTATTGCTTATAATAATAATGGGGCTGGCAAACATGTTATGATCACTGATAAGTGGCTAACAAACAAAGAAATGATTTTATCAAATTACACAGGACCTGTAAATACTATCAAATATTATAATAATGCATCTGTTGAATTAAGATATCAATTAAATAAACTTTTGAATCTGGAGAATAATTTCTTTATTCAGGGTTATGCAGAAATAGCTTCATTAAGTAACAAAGCAGATTTAATGGTTGATTTTTCTCCGAAAATGCTTTTATCACAGCAGATACTTGGTGCATTTGCTGTTTATAATCTAACTAGAAAAATGAATGTAATGGTTATGTGGGGGCTTGAAAGATGGCTCACTGCTTTATGTGATATACCTGTTGATTATACAGATACTGCCTATGGTGCAGGATTTGATTATGATTTTTCACCAAGATCTGCAATATTTTTAAGAGCCAAAAGATTTTTTCATGATGATAAATACATTCCGGCAAATAAGTTTGACGGATGGCATTTATATATGGAAGTTAAAAATTTCTTTTAATAATGCAGGAGGTATTAAATGTTAAAAAAATTTATTGTTCTGTTGGTTGTTTTACTAGTCCCGTTTTTTGTTTTTGGGAGTGATTTGATTGACTCAAATCACTGGACTTACAAAGAGATTAAATCGCTGATAGATAGCGGGATAATAACAAAAGAATTAAATAAAGATGTATTGACTCGTGAAGAGGTTGTGGAATATATTAATAATGGTGTTGAAAATGTTTTATATGCAGCCGAACCTTCAAAATCTGGGAAAGGCTCATCATCATCTGATTTATCAGCTCAGATTGATAAATTGTATGAACTAGTAAAAGCTTATATGACGGATATGATGAAGACCGATAAAAAACTGGATGATATTTTAAATACAATTGGTGATTTAAAAGTAAAAAAAGCAGAACTTGAGAAAAAACAAGATAAACTTTTAAATCAACTCGGAATGAGGGTAAATGGAGAATCAAGTGCATATATGACTGATTTCTTATTATTTGGTGGACCATATGTGCCATCTTTAAGATACAGACCAATAACCCAGTATATTGATTTAAAATTTTCTTTACACGCTAGTAAATATATCTATGCAGAAGCAACATACCGCTTGGAAAATTTCTTTGGTGGTTTCTGGGGTTCCTATGATGCTTATGGGTTAAAAAGATTTTTTGTTCAAGGTAATTTTCCTATATCCTTTGTGCTCGGTGATTATCAGGGAAAACTTACACCATTTACTTTATGGGCAGTTGATGATGAACATCCATTTGAAGCAAAAATTTTTAGAGACAGGCGTGCTATGAATAAAAAAGAATTAAATGTTCTTGATAATACATGGCCTTTAACAGGTGGAAAAGTTCAGACAATTGTGGAATTATTTGATACATTAGATCTTGATATACAGATACTTGGTGCAAGATTACAGGAAGC
>JAOAIN010000181.1 GCA_026414685.1 Candidatus Goldiibacteriota bacterium | reverse complement strand
ATGCACATTGCCAAATATTACTATTGTATCTATTTTAAATAATGAAATATCTATTAGGATATTTTCATCTTTTTTTACTACTATTCTGTTTCCTTCTTTATGAACTTTACTGCCTTGTTCGGAAAGATATAAAATAGGCATAAAATTAAATTTCTATTAAATCTTTATTTTCTAATTTTGTCTGTAATAATAATTTAAATTTATTTTGTTCATTTAAATGTCTTTTATTTAAATTAATATTTTTTATTTTTTCTTTTAAATTTAAATAAAAACATCTAAATTTTATATTATTTTCTTTGTAAAAATTTTCTAATTCGCCCATTTTACTCTTTTTTAATTCATTTCCATATAAAGAATAAAATATTATTCCTGATTCTTTTATTTCTTTTTTTTTTCAATACATTTATCTGACGTTTGATTTGATTTACTAATTCATCATAATTTTCATATAATTTTCTAACAGGTTTGATTTCAAGTGTTGAAATTATTTTTTTATTCTTATCATAAAAAACCAAATCAAATTCTATATTATCAATTATTATATTTTTTTTAATATTATTTGAAATTTCATTATTATATGTTTTATAAGAAAAAATATGAAAATATTCATATAACAAAAATTCAACTATTTTGCCCCATATTTCAATTAAATATGGCGTTTTCAATAAATAAATATTTTTTGCCAGATTGCCTATAACAGTTTCATTATTATCATTATCTAAAAAGCCGTGTTTTTTCAATCTATCAATCTTATTTTGTTCATTTGGTGTAGTATAAATATCGTATAATTCTTCATAATCAAAATTAAAAGGTAAAACAGGTATTTCAATTAAGACATTACTTTTTTCAAAAATATAATATGATTTCATATTAAATATTTGTGCAACAATTGTCATTATTGGAATAAAACCTTTAAAACCACCAGAGATACATAAAGCAAATTCTTCACTATTATCAATATTTAATTTATTTATTAATTTCAAAAATTCATTAATTCCAATATTTTTAAATTTATCATAGTTATCTACGCATAATCCTGATAATCTTATTTTTTCAACAGACATATTATTAAATAATTTATTTAATAATATATCGTCTACAAAAGCACAAAAATAAGAATCATTTGTATCAGATGATATGAGATATATTTTAAACGCCTGAATATTTTTATATTTCTTTATTATTTCCAAAATTGTTTGTAACTCTGCTGATTCATTACCTGATATATTTTTAATTTCTTTTTCAGTAAATTCTTTGGCTAATTCTTTATATTCATCTTCGGATTTCAATTTTTTTATTTTTTCAACAAGTGAGTTAATATCGGATTTCCTATTTGTTAATATTGATGTGCCAACAGTTGCAATGATATTTAATTTTTTAATCATAAATTTATTAAAAATTTATGGATATAAATCCAAGTGGTTGTAAATCAGAAGTTAGATTTTTTGAATAGCCCCAACCTTCTCCTGGTTTGCCTTTTTTAGGTTCCTTATATTCTCTGTATCCTTCTACTGTAACAAAATCATATCCACTACCAAAACCAATTCGCAATAAAGAATTTTGATTATTACGAATATTTGAATATATTGCTTCTAATTTTTTCTTTTCAATATCATCAAAACATTTATAAGATTTTAATCTTTGTAATTCATTATTTTTTTTATTAATAATTTTATTAGTGATAAATTTAAATAAATTCTTAATTTTCTCTCCTGATTCAATTATATCTTTATATCCAATATAATTAGTATCATTTAAATAATATTTACTTATACCCATCTCAATATCAAATTCTATTCCAGGTTTTATTACTTCTAAATATATCGGAATACCTTTTCCTCTACCAGTGGCATTTTTACTTAAAACTTCATATATTATCGTAGAATTTTCTGGCAAAATGACATCAGAAATTTTTAATATTTTAAATGGATCTTTGGATATATCTTTTTTTTCATTAGTTATTGCTTTTAATAATTTACTTTCAATCAAATCGTATTTTTCTTTTTTTAATTCTTCTTTTTCATTGTATGTCATAAATCTTCCTTCTAAAACATAGGTTCTAATTGCACCTTTTATAGAAGAACCTGGAATAATTGGTTTATTATTTGATGTCACATTCATTTGTATTGATAAATTATTATTTATATTTGATTTTTGTATTTCGTCATTGTACTTCTGCCAAAAACTTTCTGATATTTCTATAGTTCTTATAGGTTTTAAATTATTCTTATATTTTAAAAATAAATTTCGGATATTTACCCGTAAATTCCCCAACTCACGTTTTGACGCATAATCAAGCAATTTCTTTATTTCAGAATCATCTATTACTTTTGTTAAATTATGAAAATCTATAACATATAATTTTTTATCATTATCAATCACATAATCAAAAGGGTCTAATTCTTCTTTACTGCCTATATGAACAGGAGTCAATGTTTTACATTTTAATTTAATAGTTTCTATTATATCAGACATTTTTACACCTCATTAATTTGACAGATTTAATTTAATATCAAATGTTTGGCCAGAATGAATTATATTTGAATTATATTTATTAACATCAGTTATAATCTTGCCATAAACCTGTTTGTTTTCTTTTACTTTTAACAAACTACCTTCTTTTATCATGATTAGTGGCACTTTCACATAGGACCTAGTATTACCATTAATTCCACCTGAGTATTCAGAACCCAGTTTACCTTGTTTCAGAAAAACAGAATAATATGACTCATTTAACACAACTTCTTTTTCATCTGGTATATAATTTGATAAAGATAGAATATAATTGGGAGATTTATTTTCTTCTATCTGCAATTGTTCAATTTTTATAACTTTAAATAAACCTTTTCCTATACTTGAATCTGCACCATAACCATATTTACCAAAATTCTCAAATAAATCTTTTAATTCATCAATATTGAAACAATCTGTCTTTATATATATTGTTATATGTAATTGTTCTGCATAAAAAGTAATGTAGGAATCAAAAAGTGCACCGATATCTACTGTATTTTTTAACCTATTGATTCTATTGCGTATTACAGAAATATTTTCTTGAATTTTATTTTCCAATGAAGATTTATTTTTGTTATTTTTTATATTACTGATAAAATATTTTATCTTTTTATCATCAAATAAATTATAAAGTTGTTGAATATTTAAATTTGTATTTTTAAAAATTTCATTTATTTTCATCTTTTTCTGTTTATTTTTTTTCATAAAAAGATAAAATAGAAAATCACTATCTTTTTGAATCTTATCTCCGGTCTCTTTTTCATAATCTTCTTTTATTGTATTAAACTTATTTTGTAATTCTTTTTCTTTTTCAATTTCCAGGGGAATAAATGGAAGTAAAACCTCATCATTAACAAAACCAGAAGAGACAATAAAAAATTTTTTATTTTCTTTGATTTCATTTAGCAATGAAATTAAATAATTTTCTCCTTTTAAAAATTTAATCATCCACATACACTGACCCCAAATAGTATCTGATTGCAAAGGAGACGCAAATGGACTTATAGGTGTTATAGTTATTTTAAATATATTCATTTTTAACTCCACATTTTAATTTTATTAGAATTTTATTTTTATTTTTCCATAACCACGACTTCCAGAACCGCCAAGAGTATCTTTTTCAAGTAATGACAATCCTTTTTTAATAAAATTAATTATTTCTTCTTTATTATCGTTTTCAAATATTCTTATACTTATACTGAATTCAAACTCTGTTCCTGCTGGCACACGCTCCATATCTCTTGGATGTTCCGCTGTTCCTTTTTTTCTGTTTATCACATTTTCTGTTTTTATTTCCACATATTTTAAACCTGTCTGCTGGGCTAATTTTTTTAACTCCTCTTTTGAGTCCTCGGTTAAAAAAGCATCTCTAAATATTGCTCTGCCGATTTCTATCCCATTTGATTCATTTTCTTTATTAGCATTTTTTCCAAATACTTTACAAATCATGCAATTTGATTCATTACATTCATGTGGGTTACCCTCATCATCAATTTTTCCTTCTGCATGCTCTAATAAGAAACGAATTTTGCCTTTCAAAGAAGAGCCAGGTATGTAAGGAAAACCATCCAAAGGATTTCTAATTACAGGGTTATCCACACCACCTATTTCTGCTGTTGATTCTTTGCCACCAATTCTTAGACCTGTTTCACATCTAATAATACCTTTGATTTCTTCATAATTTAACATATTTATACCTCCTTATTTTTGTTTTGGAAAATATGCAACTATTGCTTCCATTATTGTAATCAGGTTATTAAAATTTTTTTCATTGTTAACTTTTTTTATTATAGATTCTATATTTTTTAAATAAAATTCAAAGGATAATTTTTCTTCTTTTTTTGCTTTATTTTTACCATATTCTATTTTTGATAGAAAAATTGCCAGATCTAATTTTAATTGATTATCAGTAATGGGCGGTTGGTATTTACTTTTCAACGCCATAATTTCATTATAAAATTTTCTTAATTGATTTGATTTAAAATCTTTTCTACATAATTCTTCTGAAAATTGCTTGGTGGCTGTTGTAATATCATCTGCCTTTAATTCATCTAAATTTACATTTTGAAAATAATACTTAATATTTACTGTTTGCTGTTGGCCTCTGCTTTCATTTCTTTTATAATCTCTTCCATCTGCCATTTTTAATCCTCCTTTTTATTTTTTTTAGTTTTTCTATTTTTATATATTACCCAAGATAACGGGATTCTTAATATTTCCATATTTTCATCTTCTTTTAATTTAGATAAATAATCTCTTGTGATTTTAAAATCTACATTTTCATTACATTTTTTATCACTAAAATTTCTTTTTATATCATAGGTCATCAAATAATCATATTTTAAATAATATATATCTCCTGTTTCTTTAAATTTTCTATAAAAATAATTATAATTTAATAACCTATATAAATTTGAAGTATTTAAGGTATTATTATCTATAAAACTATTTAAGTTATTAAAAATGCTCCGTATATTTTTTATACTTTCATCTTTTAATTTGATTATTTCTCCAAATAAACTTAAATTATTTTTATCAATATCCGAGCTTTTACAATATTCTAAATTTTCTTCTGTTTTTCCAACAATTTCCAGTATTGGTTCTCTGGGTCTGAATAATGTAACAGCAGTAGAAAAATGTATTTCAGTATTATTACATACATATCTTTCAAACTCCTGTTCTATATCAAATAAGGCATTTATAATGTGTTCCCATGGGCCCAAAAATAAAAAATCATCGCCCCCTGCATAAATTGTATAAATAAAAGGATATTTTTCTTTTAAAAATTCTTTTAAATAAAATGTAAAAAATAAATTCATCATTCTTGAAAAGTTGACATATCTTGAAAATGTCAGATTTTTTTCAAGTCCATTTGAAAATAAATAACCAAGATTATCAATATCTCCTTTTATTATTGCAAGATGATCAACAGCACTACCTTTATTTTTATTTGGAGTATGCGCTGAAAGACATTGGAATGAAAGTATATTTTGATAAAAAATTTTTCTTTTCTCTATGCTTTTCTTACATTCTAAATCTTTACAGTAAAAACACAGACTATCTTCTCTTAATGATTTATCATCTTCGTTTTTGATATCTATGAGTTCATCATCAACAGGAATGAAATTTGCGACATCTTTTGTCTTTGCTTTTATATAATCAAAATCTCTTATTTGTTCTGTAAGAATTGCTTCATTTTTTATCTGTTCGTCAAAAGAAAAATCAAGTCCAAATAATTTATTGCCATCCATATAATTAATAAAAATATTTTGTTCTTTTGTTAGTTCTTTGCCTGTTTCAATACCAATATTACACAACAAACAAAAATCACTCTCTTTTTCTTTTGGATATAATTTGCACATTTCACATAGTCCATTTTCAATATGTTTTTCATAGATATTTTTTAATTTATAATTATTAAAATAAAAATCATTTTTTGAAAATTTTCTGTTTTTCTCTTTTGCCAGTTCTAATTGAATATTGTTTATTAATCGTGGGATATTTTCATATTTTAAATCATTTGCAGAAAAACTCAAAGAAAAGCTTAAAACAGGAATGACACTGCAATACAATTTATTTATAATTTCCATCATTATTTCATCGTAAATTTTATCTAATTTTTTTATTGTTTGCTCTGTATTAGGAGCTATTATCATAAATTTTCCACCAGCATCTATTATTTTGTTTGTATATGGTAAATCAAGTTCTTTTAATATTTTTAAACTGATTAAATTACCTAATAATGAAATAAAAAATGACCGTCCCCGCAATTCCTTTGATAATCCCCTGGGATTCATAGAATTTATATTAAATATAAAATTTTGAATTCCTGTGATATCTCCAGAAATTATTAAAAATTTTTTTATTTCCTTGTTATCAATACTTTGAATATCATCAATAGTGTTATTTTCAAAATGATATTTATATAAAGCAGCGGCAAAAGCAGCACTAGTCATACTGTGATCATATAATGAAATATCGTTTACTTCATTTATTGTCACCGATGGGACAGACCAAAAGTACTCTTCTAAAAGTCCCTGAATAAAATATAAATAATTATAAAAATTATTATATTTTACCTTTTCCAAATTGTTAGAAAACTCTTTTAGTACATACTCATAATCTTCTATTAATCCACTTGTATCTTCTTCTATTATAGGTAGAAGATTTGAATAATGATTATGTAATTTTCCAATTTTATAATACCAGTATTTATTTTTTTGTTTTATTTCAGAAAAAATACTTACAAGCAATGTTTTTAATCTTGGTTCTGCGCCTTTTAATTCATTCTTTTTATTACCCCTTTCACTGGATGAATAGGAATCTGCATTTGATACAATTTTTGCAATTGGAAGAGATTTACCGAGAATTGTCTTATTATTTTCAATTGCATCGTCATGATGATATTCAATTAAATCACATACTAACTCTATATTTATCTCGCGAGTATCAATCTTTTTATTATTAAAAAATCCGTTTATTAAATCCCTGCCTATTTTTCTATGTGCTTCTCTCTCTTTATAAATCTTGCTTCCTTGCACTACCTTCCCTATATCATGCAACAGTGCAGCAAGAATTACACTGTTATACTCCTGTCTATTAAATTCCATTTACTAATCCTCCTAATTTTAATATTCTTTTATAATATACTCTCCCATCCCAAACCCAGTCCATTTACCTATGTGGAAATACTCTCCGAGACGGATTAGGGGTAGGTATTTATTTATTTCTTTACCTATGTATTTTATAACACCTTTCAAACCACTCATATCAATTTTTTTATAATTTTGTTTCCTTGAAATCCTGCCCCAGTTATAAATTTCAAGTGCGCTTTCTATTACTTTTACATTTTCTGCATCTTTTAAATATTCTTGTGCATCTATTTTTGCATCTTTATCAAAATAATTTGCGGCAATCCCACTTAAACGTCGTAGTATTGCTTTTATGAATGTTTTAAAATCTATTTCCGTGTTTTTTAATTCATTACCTATTCTCACAGGGGTTTTGAATTCAATAGTTATCCTGCTGCTAAATCCACAATCATCTAAAATATCATCAGATTTGATATATTTTTCTTTGTATTTACTATTAATAATCTCTGTCTGGTCATTATAAATATTATAAATTTCTTTGTTTTTGTAATTTAATAAAACAGATTTTAAAATCATAGTTATTCTTTTGTTGCCTTTTACTCCTTTTTCAAAAGTATTTTTAAAAGCATAAACATAATGTGGCATTTTTGATATGAATTCTTCACCAATTACTAAAAATCTAAATTTTAATTCATCGCCTTTTACAAAATATGTTTTGTTATTTGTCTCATCTTTTATTACAAAAGGATGGGGTATATGAGTAGAATGAGCAAGAAATTTTTGATTATTTGTTTCTCTATTTACGCTTTCAAATGTTTTTGCATATATACACACATCATTTATAGTGCAATTTAAACAGGTTTTTAATTTTGGTGCAACACAACAAAATTTACGCAGTTCTGCTCCAAATGAACCACGTATTAAAGAACCTTTAAACTCTGGTAATATGCCTGTCGTATTTACTAAAAAATTAAAAGTAAAGTCCGAAAAGGCGATTCCCCTTAATAAATCTTTTACAATATCTTGCTGTGTCTGTAACACCATTGCCCCCTTTTATAATTTTACATATTTATAATTTTTTATTAATTCATCTAAATCTTTTATTTTATCTACTGAATACTTTTTGCAAAATTCTTTTAAAAATTTATTTGTAACTATTAAAAATCTTTCTGCATCTTCTTTGCTCACTGGTTTATTGCTATGTATTGCATCATTTCTTATTTTTATTGCTCCCAAATATTCTTTATCATTTATAAAAATTTTTCCTATTTCATTTCCTAACAAAAAAAGCAAATCATAGCTGTGATACAAAGGTAAGTGTATTTTTCCATCTGATTTGCTCCTGCTGGTATTAAAATAATCGTCGGGTATTGTTTTGCCGGCTTTTGATATAAGTTCTCTTGCCAAATTTTCATCTATGTTTTGTTTATTTAGTTTGTATTCTTCTTTTAATATGTAATCTGCAATAAACTCTGCCAATGAATACAGCATCTCGGCTACTATTAAATAATATCCCTTTTCAAAATATCTCATAGCTGCTGCATATTTATCTAAAATTTTAAAAAAATCAAATTTCGCAGTTTTATTTAATATCATTTTATTTTTATTGAGTTGTTCTATGAAATTATTTTGCAAATTTTCTATAATTTTTTTATCAGGTTTTATATTATTTATTTTCTCAGCTGCTTTTTCATATTCCATCCTATCCCATAAAAGATATGCATTATTTATTTCATACAAAAAATTAAAAAAATCATCTGATTCTTTTTTTATATTTAATTCATGTTCTGTGTATTCAATATATTTTAATACTGAATTAAAATCTTCATTGTTAAACAATGATTTTATGATATTAAAATTTTTAGTTAAAAACATCCGTGGCAATGATAAAAATCTGAATTCTTCATAACCTGACTTGACTTTATGATTTTCATCTCTTTCGCCAGCTATGTATATCTGATTTCTTATATTATTTGCTATGCCAGCATAACCAAGTGCTAAAGACATAGATTTTGTCCCACCCGTATAATTTACATGGATATCTTCTGGTGAAATTTTTTTATTTAAAAGTGATTTTATTATTTCATCGGCTTTTGTAAATGTGATATCAGGATTGTTTTCATCTTCAATCAATTCATAAATTATTTTTACTTTATACTGGCGGGATAAATTTTTTAAATCTTCTGTTTCTAATTTTTTTTGTGATTTTTTTGTGCAGATAACAATAATTTTTTTAAAAATTTTTCTTTTAATACAATCGGATAAGATTTTTGGTGTCATCCCTAATGTCATTATCAAAATTTTTCCACTAATTTTTCGCCACCTCAGTTTAATTATTTTTAAAAATTGTATATATATTTTATTTTTATGTCAATATTTTTTTTATAACAATTATAAAAATTTTAATACACAACAATTGTCATATATATCATAAATTATTAAAAATAAATTCTTAAACATCGCCACCACAAACTAATATAGCAATTTTAATGCCAGATAGGAATTAATTTTTACCATTAAAAAATATAATGTTTAAAAATGAAAAAATTATAACCTGTCAATTTTTGACAGGGGAATATTTATTTTTGACATTTTATTATATTTATTTGCAAATTTGCAAATCTTCCACATGTTCCATATTTTAAAACAAATCATTCCTTCCTTGCCCTAATTTCCACTTTCCATTTTCAATTGCTCTGTTTTAAAGGATGTTCGCAAAAGATGTTCACAAAAGATGTTCGGAAAAGATGTTCGCAAAAGATGTTCGGTCTATAAAGATGTTTAAAGATAATTATATTTGCCGCAGGCAAAAATTTCATCTAAATCCAATTTAAACTTGGAAGTCAATAAAATCTTAAGATTTTTAGATTTTAGATTTAAAGATTTTTTTTCAAATTTGCAAATCTTTCATATTTTAAAACAAATCATTCCTTCCTTGCCCTGATCTCTATTTTCCATTCTCAACTGTTCTAATTTTTGCCGCAGGCAAAAATTCTATCCAAATCCAATTTAAACTTGGAAGCCAATAAAATCTTAAGATTTATAGATTTTAGATTTAAAGATTTCTTTTTCAAATTTGCAAATCTTTCATATTTTAAAACAAATCATTCCTTCCTTGCCCTAATTTCCACTTTCCATTTTCCATTGCTCTGTTTTAAAGGATGTTCGTTAAAGATGTTCGGAGAAAATGTTCGCAAAAAATGTTCGCAAAAGATGTTTAAAGATAATTATATTTGCCGCAGGCAAAAATTTCATCTAAATCCAATTTAAACTTGGAAGTCATTCCGACACATTTGCCAGAGCATTTAGTTCCGCTTTAACTGGCGGTAGAGGGTCGCAATCC
>JAOAIN010000052.1 GCA_026414685.1 Candidatus Goldiibacteriota bacterium | reverse complement strand
GGAATTAAATAACGCAACGGCAATTGTTGATATAATAAAAAAAGCAGAAAAATTCAGGGATAGTGTATTAAGTAAAATGAATGATTTACGAAAAGATATTGATGAACTTGAAACCTTAATACCTTCTGATATCTGGCCCACCCCAACATATTCTGAAATGTTATATAAATTATAGTAAATATTTTGTTAGATTTTATTTGCCACAAAAAATATTAAATAATTCTTTTAAATTTAAGTAAAAAATTAATTTAATATTGACTTTTGGTAAATAATTTGTTATATTTAAAAAAAAGATATAAAAACTATAGTAATTTAGTGAGGGAAGTATGGATGCAAGTTATTTACTGGAAATAATAACGACATGGCGCGACATTTATGAGAGTATAAGTATTTCTGTTGATAAAGAAAGATCAAAAGAAGATGAAGAATTTCATAAAAAATGGAATGTAGGGATGCTCAAAGTAATTGCTGCTCTTGAATTAATAGATGATATTGCTGGTTCACCTGTTGAAAAACATTTTGTCCGTGCAATTGAAAATGCAAGAACAAAGGACATAAAAAAACTTGATGATATTTATGTTTTACTTGGTGAAGTGGAAGATTATTTAAAAAAAAGTAAGGATGTGATTATTGATGGTATTTAAAATTATATCTGTTGGAACTAAATATCATTTAAAAACAAATGATATGGTAGAAATTATAGAAACATGGATTGATATGTATAGAGCTTTGGATAAAACAAAAAATAAACAAACAATGATAAAGGGTTTGTTGCGTGTTGCTTCTGAATTATATGTGCCCAAAGATTGTAAAATACGTCCTGCCAAGATAAGAATTTTAATGGCAGCAACACTTGCCAAAAAAGGCAATGAAAGTGATATCCATGAAATATTTTCTCTGTTGAATGAAGTGCTGCAAATTTTAAAATCATAATTTTCATTTAAATTATGTATACCCAAGACCTTATGGAAACTATAAAAATGTGGAACAATTTTTATAGGGAAATGCAGGATAATGATAAAAATGTCCCACAGGAAGATATAAAAAAGTGGCAGGAAAATATGTTCAAGATCATTTCAGTAATAAATATACCTGAGCACGTTCGTATGACACCCGCTGAAAAAAATTTACGTAAAGTAATGGAAATTGCAAAAACAAAGGATAAAACCAGACTGCATGAAATTTATAATCTTTTATTAGAAGTTGAAAATTATTTTAAAGACTCACTTGTTTGAATATATAAAATATATAATAAATAATGAATATAGTAGAACAACTATATATAGACGGTAGAACAATTAAAACAAAAAGTGGTAATGAAATCATTTTACGTGGGGTTTCAATAGCTGATCCTGAAGCATTAAACAGTTATGTTCGTGGTAGATTTTTAAATTTAATTCAGATTATGGATATTGCAATAAAAGATTGGAATGTGAATGTCCTACGTATTCCTATTCATCCATATGGTATTGATGACCAGCCAGGTTGGTTAACAGACCCAAATGGATATTTAAAAAAACATATTGATTTAGCTGTTAAAAAATCAATAGAATCAGGAATATATTTAATCATAGATTTGCATCTTATAGAAAATTATGATTCAGAAGAAGTTGACAAACTTGTTATATCTTTTTGGAAGCAAATTGCACCAATTTATAAAGATATTCC
>JAOAIN010000047.1 GCA_026414685.1 Candidatus Goldiibacteriota bacterium | reverse complement strand
ACAAGATATTTTCCCCAGTATAAAATGGATATAGAACCAACACCAGTTGAAACACTTATAACAGCATATGAGATAGCAAAAAATAATTTAAAATATGTTTATATTGGGAATACAGACCCAAAATATGGCGGTGTTGATACCATATGCCCTAAATGTAAAAAAATTTTAATTTTTCGTAAGAGATCTGATATTAAAATTGATGGGATAAAAAATAATCGTTGTAATAATTGCAATGAATTAATTTACGGCAAATTTTAATTTAGTGAGGGATGAATATGTATAAAAGACTGATTCTTGCATCAACATCACCAAGAAGAAAACAAATACTTTCTAAATTCGGTTTTGATTTTGAAGTTCATGAACCTAAAATAGATGAAAATAGAATTTTAGTTAAATTAAAAAACATTAAACCATATAAAATTGCAACATATCTTGCATATGAAAAGGCAAAGTCGGTTTTGCGAAAATTCAAAAAGGGCATTGTGATTGGCGCTGATACTATAGTGGTCCTCGGAAGTGAAGTTATAGGTAAGCCAAAATCAAAAAAACACGCTGTAGAAATTCTAAAAAAATTAAGTAATTCAACGCATACGGTTATAACTGCCATAGCATTGATTGATATTGAAACTGGTAAATCCTTAGTTACCTATGATGCATCTTTTGTTACTTTTAAGAAACTAACAATAAAACAGATAAATGATTATGTAACAATAATCATATTTTAGACAAAGCAGGAGCTTATGCTGTCCAGGAAGGTGCAGATCCTTTTATAAAAAAAATAAAAGGTTCATATTACAATGTTGTAGGGTTCCCTATAGAAAAATTTAAAAAGATATTGAGGGGATGGAACGAAATATAAAAAGACAATGCCGCTGCCATATGCCAAATGCTGGATGCCGGATGAAAGACAAAAAAGACAAAGCCAGACGGATTAAAAGATCTTCACAACTTCAGATTTAAAGATTTAAGAAACTAAAAATGCGAAGATGCAAAGATGTGAAGATCTAAAGATTTTTCTACAGGTTTTCTTCGTAAATTTCCACTTTTGCTTCATTTTTCAATTTTGTCATTAAATTTTCAAAAACCTGTTCAAATTTAATATTTCTCAATTTCTCTGAAAGCTCTGATTTTTTCTTGTTAAATTTTTTTTCGTCAAATTTTGCTGGGCTCTCATCTATGATTTTAAATATGTAATATCCATTATTACCTTGTATAACTTTTGTTACTGTATTTTTATTGGAATCAAACAGTATATTTTTTGCATCTTCTGAATCAATTTCTGGTATTTTTGAATCTTCGGTTATTGAGTTTAATGTTTTAACAGTTATAGTATTTGCTTTTGCCACAATTTCAAATTCATCTGGGTTTTTTATCTCAGCAGCCATTTTATCAGCTTTTTTCTTCATCAGTTCCATGCCGTGTTGTTTTTGCAATTCTTTTAAGACCTTGTCTTTTTCTTTTTCAAATGTAGGCTCGTATGCTGCCTGTTTACCTGTACATTTTATTATATGATAACCAAACTGTGTTTTCACAGGACCACTTATTTCACCGTTTTTTAATGCAAAGGAAGCTTTTTCAAATTCAGGCACCATTTCACCTTTTTTAAACCATCCCAGGTCTCCACCTTTATCTTTTGTGCTGGTATCTCTTGAATATTTTTTAGCAAGTGCTGAGAAATCTTCACCAGATTTTGCTCTTTTATAAATTTCTTCTGCAAGTTTTTTGGCTTGCTCGTCAGTTAGTCCAGTAGGTGATGTTGGTGATGCATCAGCCATAATGAGAATATGTGATGCTTTTACTTGTTCTGGTTTTTCATAGTCCTTTTTATGCATCGCATAATAGTCCTTCATTTTTTCTATATCAATATTTAATTCT
>JAOAIN010000034.1 GCA_026414685.1 Candidatus Goldiibacteriota bacterium | reverse complement strand
TGATTTTGGACAGTTACTTCAAATGGCTATAAAATCAATAAATGAAACAAGTGTAAATGCAAATGAAGCAATAGAAAAATTGGCAGCAGGGCAAAATATTGAATTGCATAATGTTGTTCTAGCTGCTCAGAAGTCATATCTTACATTACAGCTTGCTTTACAGATAAAAAATAAAATAACAGATGCTTACCAGGAAATAATGCGTATGACCATGTAATTTATATGTTATATATTAAATAATAGAATTTTAAAATACGAGGTGCTATAGTGAATGAATTTCTATTAAGAATATGGGAAAGAATAAAAACATCTTGGCAAGGTTTTTCAAATACTCAAAAGATACTATGGATTTCTATTCCTGTTGCATTACTAGCAGGTCTTATTGTTCTTGGATTATGGATTGCTCAGCCAAATTATATGCCACTTTTTTCTAATTTGAGTTCAGATGATGCTGGAGCAATTGTGGCGGAGTTAAAAGATTCAAAGATTCCATATAAGATTACCGATAATGGTAAAACAATACTTGTTCCTTCTAGGTATGTTTATGATACCAGATTATCTCTTGCAACGCAAGGATTACCCAAAGGCGGTGGAGTAGGTTTTGAAATATTTGATAAAACAAATCTTGGAGTAACTGATTTTACCCAACGCGTGAATTATATAAGAGCACTTGAGGGAGAATTAAATAGAACCATAACAAATATGGACATAATACAAGAAGCAAGAGTTCATCTCGTTATTCCTAAAAAAGAATTGTATGAAGAGCGTCAACAGGAACCAACCGCATCTGTGTTGCTGAAATTAAAACCAGATGGTAAACTTGAATATGATCAGATCAAAGCAATAGTACATCTTGTTTCAAGTAGCGTTGAAGGTTTAAAACCTGTAAATGTAACTGTTGTTGATACACGGGGAAATGTTTTAAGTGATATTATACGTGATGAATTATTGGAAGATTCTGCAGCATATTCTTTTTCTAAACAGTTGAAACTTACAAATCAACAGATAATGATACAGAAAGAATTTGAAAAAGATGTTCAGAGAAGAGTTGAATCAATGCTTTCTAAGGTTCTTGGCAATTCTCGTGCAACGGTTCGTGTAACTGCAGAATTGAATTTTGATCAGGTTGAAAAGAAAGATGAAATTTACGAACCGATTGTTGGTGGAAAAGGAATTATTCGTAGTTCAAAAAAGAATCTTGAAAGTTATACAGGAGTTGGTGTTTATCCCGGTGGGGTTCCGGGAACTGATTCAAATATACCTGGATATAAATCTGTTGTATCCGGGAACTCTCAGTATACCAAATCTGAGGTAACAGAAAATTTTGAAATAACCAAAAGGGAAAAACATATAATAGAACAGGTTGGAGCAGTTAAAAGATTATCAGTTGCTGTAATAGTGGACAACCTACAGCCACAGCAAGTTTCAGCGATTAAAAATGCTGTAATTGCAGCTGCTGGTATAGATTTAGGACGTGGAGATCAGGTTGCTGTAGAAAATATATCATTTGACAGAACACTTGAAAAAGAAGAATTATATAGAAAACAGATTGAAGCTCGTGAAAAATACATGACAACATTGATAAGCCTAGGTATTATAGTAGGTATTTTATTATTCACTTTATTCTTCCTTAGATCAACTTTAAAACCAAGAGCAATAAGAGAGAAATTACGCAGACAAATTGAACTTGCTGCCAAAGAGGTTAAGGAAGAAGAAGAAGTTGAGGTACCACTTGAAGCAGTGCCTTCTGCTGCAGAGCTCGCTGAGGCACAGAAACGTGCTGAAATGAAACGTCAGATAACAAAAATAGCCCGTGAAAATCCAAAAATAATAGTTCAACTTATAAAACGCTGGCTAACTGAAGAAAAGAGGTGATACATAAATGGCTGGCTTAACTGGAGAACAAAAAGCTGCAATATTATTAATTACACTCGGTCAGGATTTAGCTGCAAATATTTTTAAAAATTTAAGTGATGAAATAGTAGAACAATTAACCTTACAAATTGCAAATACAAAAAAGGTAACTCCACAGGATAGAGATGCAGTTATGGAAGAAAGTTATCAGCTAGCGCTTGCCGAGGAATATATATCCCAAGGTGGCATTGATTATGCAAGAGAACTTCTTGAAAAAGCGCTTGGAGAACAGAAAGCTGTAGAAATTTTAAATAGATTACAGGGCGCTTTACAGATGACACCTTTTGATTTCATAAAAAAGACAGATCCGCAGCAGATATTAAATTTCATACAGAATGAACATCCGCAGACAATAGCGCTGGTTTTATCACACCTCTCACCTGATCAGGCTTCCAACATACTTTCATCACTGCCCCCGGAAGTGCAATTGGATGTATCAATGAGAATAGCTACAATGGATAGAGCAACCCCTGAAGTTATTATGGAAGTAGAAAAGGTATTAGAACGAAGAATTGCATCTGTTTTCACTCAGGAATTTGCATCAGCGGGTGGTGTCAGACATATAGCAGAAATTTTAAACCGTGTGGACAGATCAACTGAAAAAGCAATCATGGAAAAATTAGAAGAAAAGAATCCAGATCTTGCAGATGAAATAAAGCGACTTATGTTTGTATTTGATGATATACTTTTACTTGATGACAGAACCATACAACAGATTTTACGCGAAATTGATTCTAAGGATCTTGTTCTCGCATTGAAGGGCGCTTCAGAGGAATGCAGAAACAAAATTCTGAAAAACATGTCTTCAAGAGCTAGACAGATGATTTTAGAAGATATGGAAGTAATGGGGCCTGTTCGCTTAAAAACAACAGAAGAAGCACAACAAAAAATTGTTAATGTTATTCGCCAGTTAGAAGAAATGGGCGAAATTGTAATAGCTCGTGGAGGGGAGGAAGAAATATTTGTATAAAAATCTATTTAGACCTGGTGAATACATATTAAAGAGCAAACCATATAAATTAACTTCTTTTTTTCTTCCAAAACATTCTCAGCTTCTTAATGAACTAAAGAAAAAAATAAAAGAAGAATCTGACGAAGAAAAAATTTCAAAAATAAAAGAGGAACTTAATAAAATTAACGAAGAACTTGAAATTAAAAAAACTGAGCTTGAATCTATAAAACTTGAATCAGAAGAATTAAAGTTAAAAACCCAGGAAGAAATAAAAAATTTACTAACTGATGCAGAAAAACAGGCAAATGATATCAAAGAGATAGCAAGAAAAAATGGATTTGATGAAGGATTTGAAAAAGGATATTATGATGGACTTGCAAAAGCTAAATCAGAAGTAGAACAAAAATTTTCCTCATTGATTAATAATTTACAATCAATAGTTAATTCTGCTCTAAATGAAAAAAATAAAATAATAAATTCAGCTGAAGATGATATAATTGAATTATCAACGGCAATTGCTAAAAAAATAATAAACAGCGAAATAAAAACAGATAAAACTTTAATAATAAATCTTGTAAAAGAAGCAATAAAAAAACTTGAAGACAAAGAAAAAATAACAATTTATACTCATCCATCAGATCTTGAACTTATTAAATCTCATAGAGAAGAATTTAAAGAATTAGTTGATACAATTGATACACTTCATATTATACCTGATGAACTTTTAGAACCTGGTGAATGCAGGCTAGAATCAAAAAGCGAAATTATTGATACAGATATAAATTATCAACTGGGGGAAATTAAAAAGAAATTACACAGCAAGGAATAAAAATGTCCCAATTAGATATTAAAAAATTTCATGATAAACTGGAAAAATTAGATACATTAAAAACAAATGGGAAAGTAACACAGATAATTGGATTAGTTATAGAAGCTACTGGTTTAAAAGCTGCAATTGGTGAATTATGCAAGGTAGTTTCAAAAAATGAAGAAGTTGTAATTGATGCAGAGATAGTCGGTTTTAAAGAAGGTAAAGCATTGTTAATGCCACTGGGTGATTTAAGAGGTATTGGACCAGGCGCAAAGGTTGTTGCAGCCGAACAGGAGTTTATGGTTCCAGTAGGTGAGGATCTCTTAGGCAGAATTCTTGATGGCCTTGGAAGACCAATTGATAATAAAGGACCTCTAAAGTCAAGTAAATTTTATTCTGTATATAGAAATCCATCCGATCCTATAACAAGAAAAAAAGTAGATACTCCTGTTGCAACAGGAATAAGAGCCATTGATGCTTGCCTTACAATAGGTAAAGGACAAAGGATAGGGATTTTTTCGGGGAGCGGCATAGGAAAATCAGTGACTCTCGGTATGATTGCAAGAAATACATCTGCAGATATAAATGTTATAGCACTTATAGGTGAACGAGGAAGAGAAGTACGTGATTTTATAGAAAAAGATTTAAAAATTGAAGGTTTAAGACGTTCTGTTGTAGTTGCAGCCACATCTGATCAACCAGCACTTATAAGGAAAATGGGCGCTTTTGTTGCAACATCAATTGCTGAATATTTTAGAGATGCAGGTTATGATGTAATGCTTATGATGGACTCCATCACACGCTTTGCTATGGCTCAGCGCGAGATAGGTCTTGCAATAGGTGAACCACCAACTACAAAAGGTTATACACCTTCTGTTTTTGCACTTTTACCAAAACTTCTTGAACGTGCCGGCACAACTCCTAATAAAGGCACAATAACAGGTTTATATACTGTTCTTGTAGAAGCTGATGATTTAAATGAACCTATCTCTGATTCTGTCAGAGCGATTCTTGATGGCCATATTGTTTTATCAAGGCAGCTTGCTTCACAAAACCATTATCCGCCAATTGACATACTTGATTCGGTTTCAAGATGTATGATAGATATTGTTACTCCAGAACATAAAAATTTTGCCAATAAAGTAAAAGAAACAATTGCTACATATAAAAATGCAGAGGATCTAATAAATATAGGAGCATATGTAAATGGTTCAAATCCTTCAATTGATTATGCGTTAAAAAAAATGCCTCATATTAAAAAATTTCTTATACAGGGTATTGAAGAAAAAACCGAATATGAAGAAACACTTAAAATTTTAAATGAACTTTTTATTGATTGACCATGAAAAAATTTCAATTTAAATTTGAAACAGTACTTAAAGTAAAGGAAAAAAAAGAAGAACAATTAAAAAGAGAACTTCTTAAATTACATAAATTACAATATGAACAACATCAGATCCTTGAAAAAATCAAAGAAGAAAAATTAATGATATCAAATGATAAATCTTCTGAAACTGTCACTGATATACAATCGTTAATTTATTACGAACAATATCTAAATTTGTTAAGAAAACAGATTGATGATACAAATAAAAAAATTCAGGAACTTCAAAATCAGATTGATAATAAAAGAGAAGAAGTAATACAAGCTTCAAAAGAGAAAAAAACATTTGAGCGTCTTAAAACTCATTATTTAAATGAATATAATAAAATTATTATTGCAAATGAACAGAAGGTCCTGGATGAAATTGCTATTAATAAATATAATAGAAAAGAACAACATAATTATTAATTATTAATTTTTAGTTTTATATTATGAAACAAAAATGATTTTTTTTTAAAGTTTTTGAAAAATTTTACGATTATATAAATATAAAAAAAATAAAAAGATCTTGACAAATAAATAATAATTGGTTATAATTTATTAAGAATTGTAGATGTTCTTATATTTAATGGAATTGATTATTCCATAAATTGCAGGGCCTGGACCGCAAGGGAGGCCCTCCGCAAGGAGGATTTAGTAAAGTGAATAATATAAACGCTTTGTTATTTTCTACAGGCGTTACAAATATACCTATATCTGCACAACAAGGTCAATTAAATATTCAATCTATTACAAATTTTCAGGAACTTGTCAATAATTTGCTCAAAAAAGAAAATGCAGTTGAAATTTCAAATATTTTAAATGAGATTAATTCAAATCCACAAATAATGAAAAATATCTATGAAGCAATTACTGCATTGAATTTATACGGACAACTAAATGATATTGCATCACTAACTACAAATGAACTTGAAAATAATCAAATAATAAATTATGTATTAAACAATAATAATTTAGCATCTGAAGAAAAACAAATTGTTTTAAACAGTATTAAAATAATTTCTGAACAAATAATTAAAAATGTGGATAATACATATACTTCGGTCAACTCTGTAAATTCTGTAAATTATGAAAATATAAATCATCAATTGAATTTAATAACGCAAGAAGAAAATCTTCCTATTAATAATATACAGATAAATTCTGATTCCAAAAATATAATTATAAATTCAGCGGTTGATAATAATATATTAAATCAGGTTACTGATAGCAATTCAAATAATAACCAGAATACACAGAAAATCCAAATATTACCATCGTTAGATAATTCAGCTAAAACAGTAAATACAGGATACGTCAGTAATCCTGTTATTAATAAACTATCAGATGCACCTAAAATAATTACAAATACTTTGCAGAAAGTTGATATTATCGGTGATAATTTAAAAATAACTAATCCAGATATTAATATTAAATTAGAAAATTTATTAAAGATAAAAAATCAGGTATCTGATATATTAAATTTATTTTCAGATATTTCAATAGATAAGAACAACAAAACTCTGCAGGATGAAATAATTAATCTGAAAAATTATATTAAAGAATTAGATAATATTTTAAATCAGTCCGCTTCATTAAATTTAAATGATAGCGAACAGATAAAAAATATATCAGCTGAAATTTCCAGAATAGTTACTTTAATATTCATATCTATGATAAATGCCGCTTCTCATTTATACAATTATCAAATATATAATAATGAAGACGAACAGCAAAATGCAATTAATCCCATAGGCCAATTTATAAAAAATAATAATTACATAAACGCACAAGTTGCACAAAATAACAATAACATATATGTTGCACAAAACGAAAATAATGATCTAATAAAAGAGCTATTAAATAAAATATTCCTGATGTTAAAAGAAATGAACGGCGAATTATATATAGGTAAAAAAATTGAATATGTCTATAAACCATTCTCCAGCCAAACGTCTCAAATAACTCCGGATGGAATCTTGCTAATTAATACAGCAAATTTAAAAAATTTTAAAGAATTTATTGATATTTATTTTAGTCAAATAATTGATAATAAAACTCCCATAAATATTTCTAGTATTCCTGGCAATACAAATTCAACAGAACAGAGCATATTAACCGTAAATAATATAAATAATTTAGATACAATAAAATCAGTTATTTTAAATCCTGTTTCAGTTACACATAATTATGATATTCCTAAAACATTCCAGATAACAAAAGATAGTATAAATCAATCCATTGTTAATACATTAAATAGAAATTCTAATACAAATTTAAAAAGCACTGTTGATGAAATAAATACTTATTTTGTGAATTTTATCGTAAATAAGGATGAACAGAAACCTGTAGACGCAAAGATTTTTGAGAAGATAGTTGATTTTTCAGGAAGAGTAAGGGATGATATAGTTTTAAAACAGATAGTTAAAAATATATCAGAAGCAGTAAAATATAAAATATCAGAAAAGATAGAAGTAAAAATGATGTTAAGACCTGAAAATTTAGGCCCTGTTATTATTAAATTTGAAACAAAAGATAATATTATAAACGGTAGAATAGATGTGGCAACAACATTGACAAGAGATATTCTTAAAGCAAATATTATAGAGCTAAAAAATTCACTTAATAATCTTGGATATAATGTTGAAAATTTTGAAGTTTCAATGTTAAATGCATATACTTCTGCTAATTCTAATGGTAATTTAAACTATTATAATAGACAGGAACAACAGTTACCGATTCACATTAATAATGAGATAATTGAAGATATCGGTGTTATAGCGGGCACTGATAGCTACCTTAATTATCTAGCTTAATAGAAAGGAGGTGAAAAATATATGGCAGTTTCCGGAGTAAGCGGTTCAAGTTCAAATTCAAGTAATGTTTTTACGTCTTTTATTGACAATCCAAGCAGTGCTCTTGGAAAGACCGATTTTTTGCAGTTGCTTGTGACAAAATTGAGATTTCAGGATCCTTTAAAACCAATGACAGATGAATCATTTATTGCAGATCTTGCTCAGTTTTCTTCGCTTGAACAGATGCAGAATTTAAATACCGGTTTTGTAAATCAAAAGGATCTACTAGAAGCCCTGAATACAAATATTTTAGGGTTAATAATCATGCAAAATACTTCACAGGCAGCTTCATTAATCGGAAAAACAGTTGTAGTTACCAATGAGACAACAGGAAACACAGTTGAAGGTAAAGTTGATGTGGTAAGATTTAAAGACGGACAGCCAAAGATAGTAGTAGGTGGAGTTGAATACAGTTTATCAGTTATAAAGGAGATAAAGGCATAAAGGTGGTGATACCTTATGGTAAATAATGTAAATAACAGTCAGATACAAAAGTTATCACAGTTGCAAGAAGCGCAGAAGCGACAGCAGGCAATCACCGCCAGACCGGGAACTACCACATCATTCAGAGAAATTCTTGAAAATAAGGTAGCACAGGCAGATTTAGGTATTAAATTTTCATCTCACGCTGAGAAGCGTTTGCAAGCCCGTGATATTGAAATAACACCACAGCATATGCAGAGATTGCAAGCAGCAGTTGAAAAAGCAAGGCAGAAAGGTGCAAAAGAAACACTAATGATTTTTGAAAATTTCTCTTTAATTGTGAGTGTGAAGAATAATACAGTAATAACAGCTATTGACTCTTCATCTATGAAGGAAAATGTATTTACCAATATAGACAGTGCTGTTTTTGCATAAGTTCTTTAGTAATGCTTAAGAGTTTAAAAAGGCCGGACTTCTCTTATAAAGAAGGGGCCTTCTGGTTTATACGTTAATGTATAAACTAAAATTTATTTCAGGAGGCGATTTAACATGATGGGATCACTTTTTTCATCCATTTCAGGATTGCGTAACCATTCAACATGGATGAACACAATCGGGAACAACATTTCAAATGTAAATACAGTTGGTTACAAAGCACAAAGAGTTACATTTAAAGAACAGATTACACAATTGATGGGATCTGCATCCGGTGCTAATCTTGCTTCAAATATTGGCGGAAAAAATCCGATGCAGATGGGCCTTGGCTCTGCACTTGGCTCTATTGACTCTATTATGACTCAGGGTGCAATACAGACCACAGGTAATCCACTTGATGTTGCAATTACTGGAGAAGGTTTTTTCACTGTGAAAAGTGGAACCCAAACACTATATACGAGAGCTGGTAATTTTTATCATGATAACCTCGGAAATATTACAACATCATCCGGTGGAATAGTTCAGGGATGGACATATCAGTTTGAAAGACAAATAGGTATAATTGATACAAATATTCCTGCATGGCATCGTAATCCAAATCAGCAGATAGTAAATGCAAATTATACTCTGGATACAACAGGCCCTATTGGAAATATCAATATACCTAGTGATTTAAGAATGGCAGCACAATCAACAACAGTTGCTTTTATTGTGGGAAATCTTGATTCAAATACACCAAGAAATGGAGCAACAGTATCTGCAACAGGTTATCCAGCAGGAACAAATATTTTGCCAGCAAATGAAGTTGCAAACCCAATGGCTGATCCTGGAGCAACAGGTATTCCATTAGCAACAGTTCAGCAAACAGCAACTTTCTTTACAGGTGTTACACCTGATGCACAAACAACAATGACAATCTATGACTCTCTCGGAAATCCAAGACAAATTACTTTATGGTTTTTCCAGAGAGGCGGTTATACAGATCCAGCAACTTTGATTGATTACAGACCATATTGGGATTGGTATGCATTTGATACTACAGGTGGAGTTCAACCAGCTGCGGCAAATTGTATTGCTGGTTCTCAGATAACAGCAACTTTAGGACCAGATCCAAACAATCCTGCTCAAAATAGAACAGTAACTTATTCTGGAATATGGTTTAATGATGATGGTTCTCTTGCTTCAAATGGTGCAGAATGGGCGCCTGCCAATGGTATACAGGGACAGTTTAATGATCCAATAACAGGTCAAACATATTATGGACCAACAATTGTCATACAACCAGATGGTACCAATACTGCTGGATTAAATCTTGATGGCGCTCTTCAAGTTGAATTCTGCTTGAATTTTGGAAGACCAAATACATGGGGTGCAATACCAATACAGGTTAACTCTGCAACAAATACACCAATATTACAACCAGGAGATAGGAGTGGATTAACAGGTGATGTATCGGGGCAATATCAAATGGTTGGCGGAGTTACAACTTACATCCCCAATAATTACGCTTATGCAAAAGAAGTTACTGGCTGGAGAAGTGGAGATTTAATCAGTTTATCTGTTGATTCTACAGGCGGTATTAATGGATTGTTTTCAAATGACAAAACATTGACACTTGCTAAATTAGCAATTGCAGTATTTGCAAATCCACAAGGACTTGAAAGAGTTGGAGATAGTATGTATGCTTTATCTTCTAATTCCGGTTTACCAAATTACACAGTAGCAGGTGAACGTGGAGCAGGTACAACAACAGGTGGAGCACTTGAATCATCCAATGTTGATCTCTCTGTAGAACTCACAAATATGATAATTGCACAGCGTGGATTTGAATCCAATGCGAGAATAATTACAACATCCGCTGATATGCTTGATACGCTTGTTAATCTTGGAAGATAATAAGTAATTTAAAGTAATATAAAACCCCCTATAGGTTTCAAGCCTATTAGGGGGTTTTTAATTTTTCAATATTTATATATTATTAAATATTAATATGGAAATTATGTTCAATAAATATAAATATATTGTTTATAAAAAAATTTTTTAATTTATAAAAATTAATTATAAAAAAAATATTTTTTTAAATAATATTATTAAAAATTTTATTAAACATAAAATTTATTAGAAAAATAATAAATATAATTATTAATTAAAACAATAATTTATTATATGAAACTTTAATTTTTTAGTTGACAATAAATATTAAAAATTGTAAAATTAATATACTTTTTTAGGAGAAAAAAATTGATATTTGTTACACGATTTGATGGAAAAAAAATTGTTGTAAATGCAGATTTGATAGAAACTATAGAATCAACACCAGATACAATACTTACAACTACAACAGGAAAAAAAATAACTGTAAAAGAAAATGTAGAAGAGGTGGTTAACTTGGTAAAAGCGTATAAAAAAGAAATTAGTTTTCCTGTAGTAAAAGAAAATGAAAAACTATAACCAGGGGGTGCATCCGTGACTCTCGATTTATCTACGATAGTAGGTCTAGTAGTAGGTTGGGGCTCGCTAGTAATAGCCCTTTTTATTGAAAGTAGTGGCAATATTAGTAGTGTTTTAATGTTTTTACAATTATCAGCTTTTTTTATTGTTTTTGGTGGAACTCTTGGGGCAACTATAATAAGTTATCCCTGGCCTGTTTTTAAAAATATATTAACTATTTTAAAACAAGCTTTTATTTATAAAGAAATGAATCCTTCAAATGTGATTCAAACACTTGTTGGTTTTGCATCTAAAGCAAGAAGAGAAGGATTACTCGGATTAGAAGATGAAATAGCGAATGTTGACGATGCATTTCTAAAAAAAGGTGTTCAACTCGTTGTTGATGGAACAGATATAGAATTAGTTCGTTCAATTCTCGAAACAGATTTATCCTTTCTTGAAACACGACATAAGATGGGTGAAGGTATGTTTACCACATTAGGTGGTTTTGCTCCTACACTCGGGATTATTGGAACAGTTATGGGACTTGTAAATGCTCTTGCTCAGATTGAAACAGCAGCAAAAGTTGCTCATGCTATAGCAGTTGCATTTATTGCTACATTTTATGGCATTTCATTTGCAAATCTTATTTTCTTACCTATTGCAAATAAATTAAAAGCTAAAACAGCAGAAGAGGTATTAATTAGAGAAGTTATGATAGAAGGTATTTTATCAATTTCAGCAGGAGATAACCCGAGAATTGTTGAAGAAAAATTAAAAGCATTCCTATCACCAAAAGAACAGGAAACAAAGGCAGCAGAAGCAACTGCAGGTGCCAGTGGTGGTGGAGCAACAGGAGCTTAAATTAGGAGGAATAATATAATAATATGGGTAAAAAGAGAAGGGATTTTGGTATAGGTGAAGGCGGCGAAATGGAAACTGCCGGTTTAATGAGATGGTTATTAACATATGCAGATATGTTAACATTATTATTTGCATTATTTGTTATTTTATATTCAATATCTGCTGTTGATGTTGAAAAATTAAGAGCGTTGGCAATGGCCCTAGGAAATGCTTTTGGATTAAAAGGACATGTATCTATCTTACAAACAGGTGCTACAACAGATACCAAACCAATAATTATGGAACAATCTCAGATTCAACTTACAACATTAAAAGAAAAAGTTCAGAAATGGATTTTACAACAAAAATTGGAAAGAGAGGTAAAAATACGATTTAATGAAAGAGGCTTGGTTATCAGTTTAATGACTGATAAAATACTATTCAGGAGTGGTTATGCTGATTTATTACCTAGGACCCAAAGAATACTATCTGATATTGCAGAATTATTAAAAGAAATTACCAATCCTGTAATAATTGAGGGACATACTGATGATGTACCAATAACAAGTCCTGCTATAAAAAGAAAATACAGTGATAATTGGGATTTATCCACAGCCAGAGCAGTAAATGTTCTAAAATATCTTATAAGGAAAGGAATATCACCTGACAGATTATCAGCCGCGGGTTATGCATCTTATAAACCACTTGTGCCCAATATTGATGATATAACTCGGGCAAAAAATAGAAGAATTGATATTATTGTATTAAAAGCTGATTTAATAGAAGATAAAGAAAAACAATCTAGGGAATGGCCTTTACCATCTGATATCAAAATACAGCAACAGATAGAAAAAGAAAATATAGACACAATTACTTATTAATTAAAAGAGGAGGTCTGTTATGGCAGGAGAAGATAGAAAGTTGTTGCAGACTTTAGTTATTTTAACCAGCGCAATTTTAATATTGAGTTTAATTTCAGCAGGTGCTACCTTTTTTGTAATCATGTCAAAAACAACACCAGCAACAAAAAAAGTAATTGTAGAAAAACCAGAACTTGGTCCTATTCAATCTTTAGGTGAATTTGTTGTAAATTTAGCAGATCCAACTGAAACACATTATTTAAGAGCAAATGTTGTTTTAGAATTGGATTATGGAAGCAGTTTAAAATTAGCTGAAGAAGTTGATAAAAGAATGCCACAAATAAAGGATATTGTTATAGCAACCCTTGGTTCTAAAACTTCTATTCAACTTGCCGATGCCGAAAATAGAGAAGCATTAAAACAGGAATTAAAGGATAAAATTAATGCAATTTTAAATAGAGGACAACTTGCAAGAGTGTATTTTACTTCTTTTGCAATACAATAAAATTTATTACGGGGTGTATAAATGTCAGAAGATATTTTATCAGGTGGAGAGTTAGATGCTTTATTAGCAGGAATGAAACAGGAAGTGGTTGAAAAGGAAAAAGAAGAAGAAAAAGAAGAAATATTATCTGGTCCTTCCACAACTGTTACACGAAAAAAAGGAAAAATAAAAATATATGATTTTAGAAGACCTGATAAATTTTCAAAAGACCAAATAAGAACAATAGAAATGATGCATGAAGGATTTGCCAGACATTTTGGCGCAGATTTATCAGCGTATATTCGTGCAATAGCTGAAATAACTGTTACCTCAGTGAAACAGCTAACTTATAGTGAATATGTTGAAAGAATACCAAATCCAACAAGTATTGCTGTATTTTCAATGGAACCATTAAAAGGTCTAGCTGTTTTTGAAATAAATCCAAGTATTATTTTCCCAATAATTGATAGGGTTCTTGGAGGCCATGGTGAAGCAATATCAAAACCAAGAGAATTAACTGATTTAGAACAGTCAATAGTGGGTAAGATTATAGAAAAAGCTTTTGTTAATCTTAAAGATTCATGGCATAGAATAGTTGATTTTGAGCCTGAAATTAAAGCAAGGGAAACAAACCCACAATTCATACAGATAGTTGCACCCAATGAGATGTGTCTTAATTTAAATTTCGAAATAAAAATAAAAGAGCATGTAGGCGCAATGTCAATGTGTATCCCTTATATGGTTATTGAGCCTGTTTTATATAAATTGAGCGCTAAACAATGGTTTACTTTAAGTAAAGAAGAAATGAATACTGAAACACAGACAATTTTAAATGAAAAGGTTAAAAAAACTTGGGTTCCTATTTATGTAAATATTGGTGCCACTGTTTTAAAAATGAAAGAAGTTGTTAATTTACAAATAGGGGATATAATTAAACTTGATACAAACATAAAAGATGACATATTAATACGTGTAGAAAATAAACCAATGTTTTATGGTAAAATTGGAACAAAAGGGAAGAAAAAAGCTGTAAAAATTACCTCAATTATTAAAAAAGGTGATACGTCATTTGAAAAAAAATTTGCAATAAAAGCAATAGATATATCAAAATAGGTAAAAATACCTATAATTCTTTTTAGGAGGTGCAAAATTGGCTTTACAACAAAATGAAAAAAATAATGTAACAGAAATATTAAATCAGGCAATACAAAATGGACAGAATATGATTGCAGAACTTCTTGGGAAAGAAGTTACAATTTCAGTTACAAATATTGATTCAATTGATGCCAGTGATTTGAATTCAATCTTTCCAGGTAAAAATGTAGTTGCACCTATGGAAATTTCTGAAGGATTGGGTATTATTGCATTGATATTATCTGAAAATATTGCATCTGTTATGGCAGATCTTATGATTGGACAGGATGGAACAAATCCACCAACTGTTTTAGAGGATTTACATCTGAGTGCAATTACTGAATTAACTAATCAGGTTATTGATTCTATAGTTGGTAATGTTTCTAGTCAACTTGCAAAATCAATGTTAACTACACCACTGGAAGTAACATCTATTGATTTAAGCTCTTCTGTAATACCCGGTATTGATGGAACAATAATTCTTTTGGAAGGGGATATTTCTATAAGTAATCTTGGCAATGGTAAAATCGGAGTGGTTTTTTCAGGTGAATCGGTAGATATAATTAAACAGGGACCTAAAGCTGAAAGTTCTGCTGCTGGTTTCGTGAGTGATATTACAGCAGGTGGAAAAATTGAAAAAACAACAGCTAGTGCACAAAATATTGTGACATCAGAATTACAGGAAGAAAAAAATCTAACTGTTTATGATAAAAGTTTAGATATAGTAATGGATGTGCCATTAACCATTACAGTCGAACTTGGAAGAACAGAAAAATTAGTTAGAGATGTTCTTGAAATGTCACCTGGTTCTGTTATAGAACTTGATAAATTAGCCGGTGAACCAGTTGATATTCTTGTGAATCAGAAATATATTGCAAAAGGAGAAGTTGTTGTAATTGATGAAAACTTTGGTATAAGAATAACTGATATTATAAGACCGGCTGACAGAATACCCAAGCTTTAAAATGAAAACGAAAATAAACTTAATTTTATTAACCTTTATTTTTTTTTTCAACGTATATGGAATTTATGCCGTTGAAAAAAAAGAAATAAAAGAAAATATATCATCAAATACTACAAATTCTGAATATTTGTCAAATGAAATAAAAAATATTGAAAATCCTGAAATACCGCATGGTCCAGGAATTTTAAATACTTCTGTAAATTTATTATTATCATTGCTTTTCATTATTGGTTTGATCTATCTGACAATAATTGCCTTAAAATATTTTTATGGAAAATCAATGTTACTTTTTAAAAGTCAGGGATTAATAAAAATAATTGCTCGTGAATATATTGATTCCAAAAAAATAATATATTTGATTGATGTAGCAAATAAAATTTTAATTGTTGGATCTGGAAATAACGAATTGGTATTATTATCTGAAATAAATGATAAAGAAACTGTTGAAAATATAAGACAACAGGCTGATGAATATATTGCCAAATATCGTTTGAAAAAGGAAGTAAAATTTTCAGATAATTTAAAATCAACTTATATAAAACAAGGAAAAAAACTTATAGATTCTGGTAATGAAACAATAAAAAAGATTTTTGAAAAAATTAGGAAAAAACAATGAATAAACAAAAACTAATACGGCACATAATAATTACAATTGTAATATTTTTTTCTTGTTATAGTTTTATTCACTCTGCTGAAGTTACAATACCCAAAATAGATATCGGAATTACTCCTGCAAAATCACCTAAAGACGTATCTGCCACTATACAAATATTACTATTGCTGACAATTTTGACTCTTGCTCCAGCGATATTAATGCTCATGACTTCTTTTACACGAATAATAATTGTTTTATCCTTTTTACGTCAAGCTTTAGGTTCACAGCAGATACCCCCAAATCAAATTCTTATAGGTCTTGCACTTTTTATAACATTTTATATTATGACACCTGTTGGTAAAGAAATTTATAATAATGCTTGGGTTCCATATAATCAGAATAAAATCACTCTTGATGAAGCATTAAAAAATTCCATAAAGCCATTACGACAGTTTATGTTCAAACAAACAAGAGAAAAAGATCTTGCGCTGTTTATTTTTTTATCAAAATCACCAAGGCCTAAAAATCAAAATGATGTTCCAACAGGTGTATTAATTCCAGCATTTATCATAAGCGAATTAAAAACAGCCTTTATTGTTGGTTTTTTAATTTATGTTCCTTTTTTAATAATAGATATGGTTGTTGCCAGTACATTGATGTCCATGGGGATGTTAATGTTACCACCGGTTATGATATCATTACCTTTTAAAATATTACTTTTTATTATTGTTGATGGTTGGCATCTTATTTCACGGGCATTAATTGTAAGTTTTTAAAGGAGTTTTTATGACTGTTGAATTTGTAACTTCTTTTGGAAGAGAAGCATTATTGATTACATTGATAATTTCTGCCCCATTACTGGGTTTTGCTCTTCTTACTGGAGTTTTGATCAGTTTGTTTCAAGCAGTAACACAGATTCAGGAAATGACCTTGACTTTTGTTCCAAAAATAGTTGTTGTTTTACTCACTATGATAGTTTTTGGGCCATGGATACTCAGAATTCTAATTAATTTTACTACTGCTTTATTTATGAATTTACCAAATTATATGAAAATGTAATTAAAGAGGGTTCTGATGCCAGGAGTTAATATTTTTAACTTAGCATTATCTCAACTTCAAATTTTTTTAATTGAATTTATCAGAGTGTCATCTATCTTTTTAACTGCTCCAATCATAGGAAGTAGAAATATACCTGTCCTTATAAAAATTTCATTTGCTTTTTTGTTAACTTTATTGATTTACCCCATTTCTCCTAAGGATTTTATTTTACCCGATGATTTATTTTCTTATATTATATTAATATTTCAGCAAATTTTTTTCGGAATAATAATTGGTTTTTTATCTTATTTTGTTTTTGTTGCAATGCAACTTGCTGGACAGATCATTGATTTACAAATGGGTTTTGGTATTGTAAATGTTATTGATCCAATGTCAAATACTCAAGTATCTATAATTGGTCAATTTCAATTTATATTAGGAATTTTAATTTTTTTATCTTTGGATGGTCATCATTTTTTATTTAAAGCTCTTGTTGATAGTTTTTATCTAACGCCTATTACGTCAATAACTATTTCAGAAATTACAATATCTAAAATATCAACATTATTTTTTAATATGTTTATAATAGCTTTTAAAATTGCAGGACCAGCTACTCTTGCACTTTTCTTAACCAATATAACACTTGGCTTCATAGCAAGAACAATTCCACAGATTAATGTTTTTATTGTAGGATTACCTTTAAATATTTTTATTGGTATTGTAACTGTTTTAATAGCTTTGCCTATATTGGTTAATTTATTTAGTTCTGTTATGAGTTCAATGTGGGATGATATTTATTTTGTAATAAAAAGTATGAAAGGTTAATAAAAAGGAAAAAATATTATGGCAGAACCAGGTAAAACAGAAAGGGCTACCCCGAAAAAAAGAGAAGAAGCAAGAAAACGCGGACAGGTTGTTCGTAGTATAGAAATAAATTCAATGCTAAATGTTTTAATATGTTTGATTATTTTAAAAATTTTTGGAGAACATATTTTTAATAATATTAAACTTGTTTCATCTTATTTCTGGAGTAATGTTGTTACCTTTTCAATCACTCTGGATACAATGCCGGGGTTTATTCTTTTTATTATATCAAAATTATTTTTAATTACGCTTCCTATTTTTATATCTGTTTTTATTATTGGAATTCTTTCTAATATAATGCAATTTGGCTTTTTAATAACTTTTGAACCATTAAAACCATCTTTTGATAAAATCAATCCTTTTAGGGGTTTTAAAAGACTTTTTTCAAAACGTTTACTTTTTGAATTAGGAAAATCAACAATTAAAATACTTATAATTAGTTATATTTTTTATACTACAATAAAAAAAATATTTAATGAAATCTTTTTAACTCCTTTAATGGATATAGAAACATATTTTACTTTTGCTACTGATGTTGTTTTTAAATTAGGAATTAAAATAACAATAGCTTTTATATTTTTTTCAATTATTGATTATCTTTATCAAAAATATGAATATGAAGACAATTTAATGATGTCCAAACAGGAAGTAAAAGATGAATTAAAACAATTGGAAGGTGATCCATTAATAAAAGCCAGAATAAGAAATATTCAAAGAGAAATAGCAAGGCGTAGAATGATATCAGAAATTCCACAGGCAGATGTAGTTATAACCAACCCTACTCATATTGCAGTAGTTATAAGATATAAAGAGGGGGAAGATAATGCTCCTAAAATTGTCGCCAAAGGCTTTAATCTAATGGCTGAAAAAATTAAAGAAATTGCAAGAAAATATGGAATAATTATTATGGAAAATCCACCGCTTGCAAGAACTTTATCAAAACTTGAAGTGGGTTGGGAAATTCCACCTGAGCTTTTTCAAACAATGGCTGAAATACTGGCTTTTGTTTATCAATCAAAAGGTAAATTTAAACTTGAAGAAAATAATAAAAATATGGATAATATAGGAAGAAATTATTATTTTCCTAGCCCAGAAAATGGAGGTATTTAAAAATGGCCAACGGTAATATTGGCTTTTCAGCAAGTATGCGGCGTTCAGTTGACCTTATTATAGTACTTGCTATTATAGGTGTTGTTTTAATGATAGTTATACCATTACCACCTATGCTTTTGGATTTTTTATTAACCATAAATATTGCACTTGCTCTTGTTGTATTATTAATAACAATGTATACAAAAGAGCCGTTACATTTTTCAACATTTCCTGCTTTATTATTAATTACAACGGTTTTCCGTTTAGCATTGAATATATCTGCAACACGCCTTGTACTTAGTGAAGCATATGCAGGTGAAGTTATAGAGACATTCGGAAGTTTTGTAGTAGGAACAAGGGATTTAAGTGGTCTTGTTATAGGACTTGTAATATTTACAATTATAATCGTTATTCAATTTGTTGTAATAACATCAGGAGCCCAAAGAGTCGCAGAAGTTGCAGCCAGATTTACACTTGATGCCATGCCTGGTAAACAGATGGCAATAGATGCTGATTTAAATGCTGGTTTAATCACTGATGATGAAGCAAGACAAAGAAGGCGCGATATTGAAAAAGAAGCAGACTTTTACGGTGCCATGGATGGTGCTTCAAAATTTGTTAGAGGTGATGCGATTGCCGCAATCATAATCGTCATAATCAATATAATTGCTGGTTTTTTTATAGGAATTATATTCCATGGTATGACTATGGGTGAGGCGGCAATGAGATATACTATATTAACAATAGGAGAAGGGTTAGTCACTCAGATACCGGCCTTACTCTTATCTGTTGGTACTGGTATAATTGTTACACGAGCAGCATCAGAGGCCAATCTTGGACAGGACTTTGCTGGTCAGATGTTATCTCAACCTAAAGCAATAGGTCTTGTGGGTTTTATTGTTTTTCTACTTGGTTTAATTTTTCCTTCATGGATAGTTAAAATTCCATTCTTTTTACTTGCTATAATTTCATGGATTGTTGCATATACATTAAATGTTGCAGCTATGCGAGAAGAAGCAATAATGAAAGAAAAAAAAGAAAAGGAAGAGCTAGCACATAGAGAACCAGAAAGTGTTTTGCCACTTATACAAGTTGACACAATGGAACTTGAAATAGGTTTTGCTTTGATACCTTATGTTGATCCAGGTCAAGGGGGAGATTTACTTGATAGGGTAACAATGCTTAGAAAACAGATTGCTCTTGAATTAGGACTTGTAATTCCACCTATAAGGATAAGAGATAATATGCAACTTTCTTCAAATGAATATGTTATTAAAATAAAGGGGGCAGAAGTTGCGAGGGGAAAAGTTGAAATAGGTTATTTTCTTGCTATGAAACCTGGCTCAACAGGAGAAGATATTGAAGGTATAGAAACAAAAGATCCAGCTTTTAATTTACCTGCCAAATGGATAAAAGAAGAAGAAAAAAGAAATGCAGAAATCAAAGGATATACAATAGTTGATGTTCCTTCTGTTATATCAACTCATCTTTCTGAAGTAATTAGAGCAAATGCCGCTGAATTATTAACAAGGCAGGATGTTCATAAACTTGTTGATATTGTTCGCAAAACAAATGCTGCTGTAGTGGATGAGTTGATTCCTGGAAATTTAAGTATTGGTGAGGTTCAAAAAGTTCTTCAAAATTTATTAAAAGAAAAGGTTTCAATTAGAGATTTGGTTACAATTTTTGAAACTCTTGCTGATTATGCAAAAACTACAAAAGATACTGATATTTTAACTGAGTTTGTACGCCAATCAATGGCAAGACATTTTACAAATAAACATACAAAGGATGGAATAATGTATGCGATTACGATAGATTCAGATTTAGAGCAAAAAATAATTGATTCATTGAGGCAAACAGAAAAACCTGGATTGATAGGATTGCCGCCTGCTACAATTCAAAAAATATATAATAGTTTAATATCCGAATACAAAAAAAATGTTGGCAAAGATTATGAAACAGTTGTTTTGTGTTCTCCTTTAATAAGAAGTTATTTTAGAAAAATTTCAGAAAAAATATTACCGAATTTACCTGTTTTATCATACAATGAAATATTACCTAAAATTGAAGTTCGTTCTGTTGGGGTGGTAAGAATTTAAAATGAAAATAAAAAAATTTGAGGCAGAAACTTTACAGGCTGCACTCGCAAAAGTAAAAAAGGATTTTGGCCCCAATGCTGTCATATTACAGACAAAAAGATATAGAAAAGGAAGTTTTTTTGGTTTATTTGGTAAAGAAATGACAGAAGTTACCGCAGGAATAGATATAAATATTGAAAGACAATCGCAGCAGCAAATTTCTAATGAACCACCATCACGGCTGAGAAATGTTTCTATGCAGTCAACTATAAAATCAGTTGAATTTTCTGAGCCATATAATAAAATAGAAGATTTAGCGTTAAAAAATGATATATTATTAAGAGAATTAAATGAAGGTAAAATATTAATTAATACACCTTTACGTCCAATAAAAGACGGCGGTTCAATAGGTCCAATTTCATTAAAAAATGGTATGGGCAAAATACAAAAACTTTTAATAAATAATGGTGTTGAAGAAAATCTTGTTTACCGCACATTACAAAATTTAAACTCTCAATTATCAGAACAACAACTGAATAATAAATCATTTCTTGAACATTATCTTTGCGATTATCTTGCTGAATTAATACAAGTATCAGGTCCTATTAAAATACAAAAGGGAACATCAAAAGTAATAGCATTTATAGGTGCAACAGGTGTTGGTAAAACAACCACAATAGCAAAACTTGCTGCAAAACTTTCATTGATTGAAGGGTATAGTGTTGTACTTGTTAGTGCAGATACATATCGCATTGCTGCTGATATGCAATTAAAAAAATATGGAGAGATAATGGGCATACCTGTAGAAATTGTTTTAACGCCGTTGGATTTTAAAAAAGTTATTAACAAACATGTTGATAAAGACATAATTTTATTTGACACAGCAGGAAGAAGTCCTAGAAACAGGCAACATTTAACCGAACTGAAAAGTTTTTTGGAAGCACATTCACCTATAGAAATACATTTAGTTATGAGTGCTGTAACGAAATATTATGATGCATTAAGTATTATTAATAATTTTGGATTGGTTCCAATTCACAGAATAATTTTTACAAAATTAGATGAAACAAAAAATTATGGTTTATTATTAAATCTTTCAGTGAATACTGGCGGTATACCGATTTCTTATCTTACAACAGGCCAGACAGTTCCGGATGATATAGAAGTTGCAGATTCAAAAACCATAGCGCGACTAGTTATAAAAGGAGATTTTGAAGCATGGATCAGGCAGAAAGATTAAGAGAATTAGTCAAAATAAAAAAACAAGAATCAGGAAATTTTGAAAATGAAAATGATTCTGATGAGATTTCTTTTATTAATAAAAAAACCTCAACCAAAGTAATTGCAGTTGCTTCCGGTAAAGGTGGTGTAGGGAAATCAAATTTTACTGTAAATGTTGCTCTTGAATTAAATAAAATGGGAAACCGTGTTATGATACTTGATGCCGATTTAGGTTTGGCAAATGTTGACATATTACTGGGTATAAATCCGCAATATAATTTATCCCATGTTTTGAAAGAAGAAAAGGATATGAAAGATATCATCACTGAGACGGAATATGGTATAAAAGTTATTGCCAGTGGTTCTGGGGTAAAAGAACTGGTTAATTTAAGCAATCAACAGAGAAATAGATTTATTGAAAAAATATCTGAATTAGAGGATATTGTAGATATTCTTTTAATTGATACTGGCGCAGGAATCAGTAAAAATACTTTAAGTTTTATGTATGCTGCAGATTATTCAATAGTAATAACAACACCTGAGCCAACAGCGCTTATGGATGCATATGGTTTAATAAAAGTATCTTCATTAAATAAAAAAGATATTCAATTAAAACTTATTGTCAATATGGTCAATTCAAAAGAAGAAGCAAGAGAAATATCATCTCGGGTTATTCTTCTTTCACGTAGATTTCTAAATATATTTGTAGAACCATACGGTTATATATTCCGAGATAAAAATGTTTTGAACAGCGTGATGACTCAGAAACCATTTTCCATACAATATCCTGATACAAAAGCAACGCAATGTATAAAACAAATAGCAGAAAAAATATCAGCAAAAATATTAAAAGAAAATGTCCAGACAGTAAATGTACCGCAGAATGCCGGAAATATTTTTAGAAAAATTTTTGAAGTTTTTAATAGATAAATTTTTATCCGAGGTGAAAAAATGCAAGAAAGAAGAAAATTTTTTCGTTTAAAAAAACGTTTAAAAGTTGAATTTAAAATTATAATAGAAAAATTTGCAAGTACAGTTGTACCACCGAATATATCTTATACTGATACAATAAGTGGAAATGGCCTTGTTTTATTATATTCAAAAATTATTGATAAGGGAACAAAACTTGAAATGTCAATAGAACTTCAAGACGAAAGTAAAACCAAAATAGAACTTGCCGGAGAAGTTATAGGTTATAATAAAATTGATGAAAATCAATATGAAATTAAAATTAAATTTATTGATATTGATGAAAAATATAGGGATAAATTAGTTGGATATTTATTAAAGGAAAGTGTAAAAAATAAAAAGAAGAAAAATGAATAAATATTTAAAAGTTCAATTATCAGTTTTAATAGGTATTCTTGGATTTTTTTTTGGTGGGATATTTAATATTAAAAAAGATATAATTGATATAATAGTCAGTGCAAGTATTGGTTGGGCTACTGGATTTTTTTTAACATTTTTTATAATTTCTATATTTTTAAAAGAAAATAAAAAAAGTTTTATAGAAAAAGATTCTAAAAATTCACAAGTTAATACATTGAAAGGTAAAAAAGTAGATATTATTATTTCAGATAATCTTGATGAAATATATAATATAAAACGGTAAATTTTAATGGAGAATATTAACGAACTATGGAAAATATATAAAAAAACAAAAAGTGATGATGTAAAAGAACGGCTAATAAAAAATTATTTACCTTTTGTTAAATATTTAGCCGAAAGAATAATTCAACATTTACCAAAGGATATAAAAGAAAATATTAAAGAGGATTTATATATAGAAGGTATAATTGGTTTAATAGAAGCCATTGAAAAATTTGATATTGATAAAAAAATTAAATTTGAAACATTTGCTTCAAAAAGAATCCGTGGTGCAATGATAGATATTTTAAGAAAAGAAGATTTTTTATCAAAAAATATCCGGGAGCAGGCAAAAAGAATAGAAAAAGCATATATTGAAATAGAGTCTGAAACTGGGAAAAAAGCAACCGATGATGAAATTAGTAAAAAATTAGGGATGACAAAAGATGAATTTTATGATATATTAAATAAAATAAAGGGAATTTCAATAATTCCATTAGAATTATTTTTATTTGACAGGGATCTTAAAGAAATAAATCTTGAAAATTTAATTGGCAGGGAAAATACGATACTTTCTGATATTGAAAGAAATGAATGTATTTCACAAATTGCTAATTTAATTGAACAATTAGAGACGGAAGAGAGATTAATTCTTGAGTTGTATTATTGGGATGAACTGACTTTAAAAGAGATAGGACAGGTGTTGAATTTATCAGAATCAAGAGTGAGCCAAATACATACAAAAATATTATTGAAATTAAAAAGTGCTTATAAAAATCTCAACAAAGAGAGGTGAATAATTATGGTTGACATAGATGGTTATATTACAATAAATACTGAAGAAGATGGAACATATCTTACTGTATTTCCTCCTAAAGGGAAAGGTAAAAAAGTTGATCGCGAATCTGTTATCAATGAAATTAAAAAATTAGGATTAAAAGATGTTGAAATGGACACTGTTGAAAGAGCAATAAAAGAAGCAACAGGACAACCGGTATTAATAGTCAAAGAAAAAATAGCAATAAAGGATGGACAAATTTTTATAAATATTACACCTGATGAAATGTTTGCTCAATTAACCATAGTTCCACCGCAAGGTGGTGGCAAAGATATTTTAGAAGAAGATGTATATACAGCTTTAAAAGAACATAATGTAGTTTTTGGAATAAAAAAAGATGTTATAAGTAAATTAGTAAAAAGAGGTCTTGATGCTAAAAATGATCCTACTATTTTACTTGAGCCTATAGAAGATATAGTTGCAGAAGGTCAAAATGTACAAAATGGAGAAGATGCCAAACTTGAAATGTTATTTGATACAACCTCAGCCCAGGCAGAGGAAACCACAGAGACATCTTCTGCTTCACCAGAACAAATAAATGAAACTGCAGATAAAATTGATTATAGAAATGTAAAATCAATACAAAATGTTAAAAAGGGGACACCACTTGCTAAAAAGGTCCCTCCTACAAATGGAGTTAATGGAATGACAGTTACTGGAAAAGTAATAAAAGCAAAACCAGGAAATGATGTGAAGTTTATTATCGGTAAAGGAGTAGAGCCTTCTCCTGATAATCCAGAGTTATATATTGCTGCCATTGATGGTCAGGTAATTTTTAAAAATAATAAACTTGAAGTTCTTTCAATTTATGAAATAAATGGCGATGTTGATATGAGTATTGGTAATATTGATTTTATTGGCTCCGTAATAGTTCATGGTTCTGTAGGCGAATTTAGAATAAAAGCAGGTGAAGATGTTATAATAGATGGAGTTGCAGATGGAACAGAAATTATTTCAGGAGGTAAAGTAATTGTAAAAGGAGGAATTGTTGGTAAAAAGGCACGTGTTATTGCACAAGATGATGTTACAACAAAATATATTAGAAATGCTTACGTTGAAACAGAAAAATCAATAATTGTAAATGAAGCAGCTATGCATTCAACTTTAATTTCAGGACAAAAAATTATTGTTATGGGAACAAAAGGATTAATTGTAGGAGGGACTATTGCTGCTGCTTTTGAAGTTTCAGCAAAAGAAATCGGTTCAAAACTTGCAACATATACTGAAATATCTATTGGCGAAACCCCTAAAATGCGAGAAGAAATGCAAAAAGCAACAACAGAACTCAAAAATATTGAAGAACAATTAGATAAAACCAAAAAAGGAATTATATTTTTAAAAGATTTAAGTACAAAAATGGGTGGAAATTTACCTCCTGATAAAAGAGATTTAATGGCTAAATTAACAAGAACTCAATTTAAATTGATGACAGAACAGAAAAAATGGGAAGAAATTAAAAATAAACTTGAAGCTAAGGCAAAAGAAATGCAAACAACAAAAAGAGGGAAAGTAAATTGCCTCGGAACGGTTTATACAGGAGTAAAAATTATTATTAATAAAGTTCAAAGAACTATATCTGATGAATTAAAATATGTAACTTTTGTAGAAAAAAATGGTGAGATACAAGTTGTACCATATTCAGGTTAAAATTTAAAATTTTAAAGGCCTTTTTATATGCGCCTTCATGATATTCAAATTATTTTAAGTTCATCAGATATTTCAAGTAAATATCAGCAGGTATATCAACATCAATCAAGTGCCATGCAATCACAGATTGCTATTACAATGATTGCACAATCAAATCAAAAATTAACACAAACTCAAGAAACGACACAAAGTAGAGAATTAAAATCAATAGATGAAAATGAAAATAGATTAAGAGAATGGAAAAAAGAACATTTCAATAAAAATGAAGAAAAAAAATTGGATAAAAAATTAACCAAAAAGGATATTAAATTTATGGAAAATTTTGATCATATTATTGATATAAGAGCTTAAGTATGCTTATTATTTTAATCTTTTTAAATATTATTTTGATAGTGATAATATTATATTTACTTTTTTTTAAACTTAATAATAAAAATATCTTATTTTCTAACTTTGAATATATTGAATTATTAGAATTTCAAAAAGGACTAAAAGAACTTATTGATGAATTAAATAAAATAGCAAATACAAGCATTAATGAATTAAATAATAAAAAGAAAGAAATTGATGATGGACTTATTTTGATAGATTCAAAAATTAAAGAATTAAAATATTTAATTGAAAGAAATCAGGTTATAAGACAGACAGAATATAAAAAAGAGATTGCTTATGGCAAACCTGAAGCTATAGAAAAAACAGATATTCAGGATATTACTAATGAAGTAAAAAAACAAAAATCAGATAAAAAAAATATACTTGAAACAAAAATGAATAAAAATCCTTTAAAAATATTGATAGATGAAAAAAATGATGAAAAATTAGATAATTTTACTCTTAAATATTCACAAATACATAATTTGCTCAAAAATGGTATGAGTATAGAAGAAATATCAAAAATTACCGGTTTAACAAAAGGCGAAATTGAATTGATAAAAAATATAAAAAAATAGTAAAGAAAATTCTTTTTATTCCGATATATATATATAAAATATAGTTATTATTCAAAGAGGTAATAATTAAATATGCCTGTACAAGGAATAAACAATCAATTATTAGAATTACTATTAACACCTGATAAAAAGATACAGAATTTTATTAAAACATTAAAGCCTGGTGATATTTTAAATGGAAAAATTATAGATTTATTTCAAAATGAAAATAAAGCAATAATTAATTTTAGAGGTTATAATGTGATATCACAATTACCTCAAAATATAAATATACAAAAAGGCGATAAAATAAATGTAATTGTGTATAATATTAATGATAAAATATATATGAGATTAAATAATATATTGTCTAGTGAAAACCTACAATCACCATTATTTAATAATTCCACAATTACAACGGATATTATAAATACTTTAAATTCATTAAAAATTCCTATAAATGAACACAATTTATTTATTGCTCAAAATTTAATAAAATATCAATTATCTGTAAATAAAGAAAATATTGATGATATAAATAATTCTTTAATTAATTATTTGCAAAATAAAGGTATTGATTATAAAATATTTAATTTACAGAATACTACAATAGCTAAAGAAATTTTTTTTACAAATATTTTAAAATTAAATAATGATATCGTTGGATTTCATAATAATATAATAAATCAAGATCAATTAATCAATACTTCTGATTTATTAAAATTCACAGAAAGGATAAAAAATTTTATTAATATTTCATCTGAATTAAATAATTGGATACCAGACCAAAAAATTATCATTTCAAAAGGTGATTTGATTATAAATTATAATAAAAATTTTATTGAAAATTTAATATCATTATTTGAAAAAAATGGTTTTACAATTGATAAAAATCAATTATTATCATTAAAATCTGAAATAAATATTTCTTTAAATAATAATATAGATTTAATTTTTAATAATGACAGCATCATAGTAAAATTTAAAAATTTGATAAGTAATTTTAATGACATAATTCAATATCTAAATAAAAATACTCATAATCAAATATCTTCAATTTTAAATGATATAATTTTATCATTAACTGATTCAGATATTAAAAATCAAAATTTAAATAATTTAAAACCGGAATTATATAATTTAAAAAATATTTTTGATGAAATAAGTAAAAATGTTTTTCAACCAAACAATATAAAATATAATGATAATATAAAACAAATTTATATATTGTTAAATTCATTTAAAAATGAACTTGAAAATATTAAAAATATATTTAATAGAAACGATTTAAATAAAACATTTGATTTGTTGAATAAAACCATTGATTTAATAACAAAAATTAATTCTGAAAATATAATCAAACCGCATGATTTTATTATTATTCAAAATACATTAAAACAATTTATTGCAGATTTAAATAATATATTTAATTTTAAAAATCTTAATGAAAATAAAATAAATATTCCTATAAATCAAATATTGAACACTGATTTAGAATCCATTATTGAATCTTTAGTTTTTCTTAAAGCTAGAAATATAAATATTAATAATAATCTATTCATTGATATAATGGCAAAATATTTTAGTAATAATATGAAATTAAGTGATAATATTGAAAAATTAAATCATACAATACAAGATTTTTTCAAAATATTACAATTGCAGGTTAGTAAAACTGATTTTAATAATTTAAATAAAATAACTGATATACTTAATATTATAAAAAATACAATTAATGAAATTTCTTTAAAATTAGACAATAATAATTTAAAACCAGAAATTATATTGGAACAAATTAAAAATTTTATTAATAAAAGTGGATTAAATATTGAAAATAATATAAAAAATTTATTTATTGAAAATAATAATTTATTAAAGTTTAATTCTGAATCAATTTCTGGTTTTACATTTCATAATAATTTAAAATCATTACTAATAAAATTATCTGATGAATTAAATTCAATTAATTATAATAATATTCATAATGATTTAAAAAAATATATAAATGAATTTAAGGATATTTCAAAAGATATTTTAAACAATTT
>JAOAIN010000006.1 GCA_026414685.1 Candidatus Goldiibacteriota bacterium | reverse complement strand
AAAAATAGGACCTGTAACAACCCATACATCATTTCCATCCATTACAAAATTTCTAATACTATTTTCAAGTTTTTTCCAGCAATTATTATATAAATCCTTATCCATTGGACATATATTTGAAAAATAATATGTTTCTCTCATTATTACTTTATCTCTAGCCATATCTTCGTGGGGAACTAATTTACATGGATAATATATAGTTTTTTTATAATCTTCAATTTCTGCTCTTTGTCCTTTTTTTAACTGTGGGTCGTGACAAAAAGAAAAAGCTAATTTCTGTCTATTATTATAATATTTTTTAGTTAAATAATAAGAAGCCCATAAAGAAACTTTTTTATTTATATCATATAACAATACAAAACCCTTTTTATATAATATAATTCCATTGTCAGAAGGTAAACCGAATCTTATATTTATATTTTTATTCAGTTCATAAGAAAATAATGGTATTATCAATATATTAAAAAAAATTACTAAAATAATCTTTTTCATAAAATCAATTACTCCACGCCTCTTGAACTCACTGTTTCAGGATTACTCGCGATAAAAAGATTGGAAAAATCAAAAATGGAAAGTATTAAACCTTGTATTAAAATCCCAGTTCCATGTCCTTTGATAGCATTATCTCCCAGTGCAAGCATCAATCCACCAGTAGCGACAGCAATTCCATCAAAAATAAGATGTGTTGTAGAAGTGGTAATTAACTCCTGCCTTGCTTTTTCTTCATCAGTCTCCTTATATGCCCAGTTTTTATCGTATATATATATACAGGCCTCTCCTAGTCCCCAGATAATATTCTGTACCCCAACCCCAAACAAAAATTCATTATTTCCAGCATTTGCAAGTATACCAGTTCCAATACCAAGCGATAGCCCAGCAATCCCAAGATAAATATTACTTGCTGTTTCTTTGTGTTTAAATACATCATAAACAATAATATATTCATCCGCTTCTTTTTGATTTTCTTTATTGATTTTTTTTCCTTCTTCAGCATAGATATTTATAATAATTATGCAAAATAATAAAATTAAAAATATACGAAATATTAATTTCATAAACTCCTCCTTAAAATAATTTAATATTGCAAATATAATATTATTATACTATCATAAAAGCAATTTTTCAATTTTAATTATAAAGGAGTAAATACATGGATAAATTGTCAATAATACAAATATTTTCTATTATTTTATTCACCTGTTCTACGGTAATAGCAAATTCAAATAATAATAATATTATACCTCCTCTGGAAAAATATTTTAATTTTTATGGCAGATTTGACTTTTCTGAAAAAAATTTAGTTAAATTTGACTGGCCTGGATGTGCAATTGAATTTTCATTTAAAGGTTCTGGCTTTAAAATATTATTAGAAGATGGATTTAATGATTTTAATATAATAATAGATAAAAAATTACATAAAATCATTAAAACAAAGTCAAGAAAATTTATTTATATTGCTGCAAAAAATTTAAAAAATACAGAACATAATGTGCTTATCGCAAAAAAGACCGAATCATTTGAAAAACCATCCATATTCAAAGGAATAATTTTAAATCCAGATTCTAAAATATTACCCCCCCATCAAAAACCAAAATATAAAATAGAATTTATTGGTGATTCAATAACCGTTGGTTATGGAAATGAATCTCGTTCAATTAAATGCAAAGATTTTAAAAACTGGACTAATAATTATTTCAGTTATGCTCAAATAACTGCACGCGAACTAAATGCTGAGTCCAGCATTATAGCCATATCCGGTAAAGGTGTGGTAAGAAATTATGGTGAAAAAGAAGTAATATCACAAAAACCCTTGCCATATTATTATGATAAAACTCTTCTCACGCAGGATAATAAAAAATGGAATTTCAAAAACTGGAAATCTGATATAACTGTTATATGTTTAGGAACCAATGATTTTTCCACTACCCCGCATCCATCTAAGGAAGTATTCATAAAATCATATAGAAAACTGATATCCCAAATTAAAAGTAAAAATAAAAATACAAAAATATTTATCATGGGTAGCCCTACATTAGAAGAACCATTGAATACTTATCTTACTGAAATTGCAAAAAAAGAAAAAATAAAATTTATAAAACTACCTAAAACACCAATAAATCAACTCGGTTGTGACTGGCATCCGAATATATTTGCACATCAGAAAATTGCAGAAATTTTAATAAAAGAAATAAGAAAATATATGCATCAATAATTTTTTTCAAACATTTAATATTAAATATCTTTAATAAACATATTCAAAAGACATTTATACCGGACATCGTTACCGAACAACAAAATCTAATATTTTTATTTAAAAATACAAAAAGCATACCTTTTTGCGGTATGCTTTTTGTGGTGGCGATGTGATATTTTAAAAAGAACATATAATAACTTTCAGGCACTTTCCATAAATATATATAAGCAAAATATATGCCAAATAAAAAATTATTTTTTTTTTATTAATTTTAAATTAAATATTTTTTAAAAATGTTCCTTTTTGGACAAAATATGCCCATAATTGGACTATTATTTTATTGAAAGTTAATAGATGAGATGATTTTTTGGGCTAATTTATCAATACCATTGGCACTTTCTGAATAAATCTCAATATATTTATTATTAATTTTTACCCCCATCTCACAAACATAATCACAAATAAAAATATAATCTCTATAAACAGTATATAAATTATTCCAGATTTTTACTATGTTGGTTTTACCATCTTCTTTAATTTCTACCAACTGAAGTGCATACCTTCTCCATATTCTATTATTAATTGTTCCATTAATTGCGTATTGTGGTTGATATTGCGAATAATCAATATCATATATTTCTCCTTTTTCTTTTAATTTTTCTCGTAATCTTTTCAATTCATTTGAAAAACTTATTTTGGGTTTTATAATCTCATTATCAAAATTAAAATTTGTTTCACCAAATTTACTCAATGATAGTTTCAAATACTTTTTATTAATTATTGTCAAATCAATTTTTACAAAATTATTTTTTTTCCATTCTGTAACATATTTTATAAAATTATAATTTAAAATATTCTTATCTTCTAAATTTGATTTAAATACAGTAAAACCTTCAGGTATAGTAACTGTGCATTTATAAGGAAGATCAATTTTATCAACAGGTTTTTGAATAAAAGCAGTTGGAATCTTACTCTCTTTTTCAAAATTTATAAAAGAAAATAGTAAAATAAAGAAAATTAATAAAAATAAAATAAAAAAAAATAATTTGTTTTTATTTTTCACTTTTTCTCTTTTAATTGAATATTTCTATAATCGTTAAAATAATCTTCAGCACTCGGATTTTCTACTTTTGTCTGAATCTCTTTTGGTTTTGCATTTTCAGAAATTAAATAGCCCAAACCAAATCCAGCAACACCACCCACAAAACAACCAGAAATGGCTCCTTTGAATGCTTGATCGGTTGGTGCAGAAACCACTCCTATTGTCCCGCCCAATCCCGTTCCAATGAAAGTTACTACTATTTTTGTCAATAATGCCTGTTTTTCTATCTCCTGTCTTTTTATTTCTTCATATGTTAGTTTTTTCATAGGCGTAGTGCTCACACAGGAAGAAAAAATAATTATAATTAAAATAAAAAAGATACGATTGAAAAAAGCCATGATTATATTTCTCCTGCCATCAAATACAATTTAACGAGTAGGCATTGTTATTATAACAAATTTTATTGCACTCTTCTGCTGTCCATCCAGTTCAATATGCATGAATTCAGGGCGACATAAGATATCTATTTTCTCATTAGATAAATATTCTCTGGCTATTGCTATTGCTTTCATTGTCTGATTTACCGCAGCAGGCCCCATTGAAATAATTTCGATCTGTTTTTTTTCTCTTATATTATTTGCAATTGCACCCGCCACTGATTTAGGATCACTTCCTGAGGCAACTTTTAATCGAACTGTCTCCATTTCATACCTCCATTTTATCATGTATGATTTTATATGCTTCGTTTCTTTTCAATCCAAATTCATTTGAAATCAAACTAACAATTTCTTTTTTTGTTTTACCTGTTTTTAAATAATAATTTACTCTTTTAATAACACTATCATAATCCGTTGTTTCAGGTAATTCTTTATAAGGACCAAGAATTACTATAAATTCTCCTTTTAAATTATTTTCATTTAATTGTGGTTTTATCTCACTTATTTTACCTCTAAAAATATTTTCATATATCTTTGTTAACTCTTTTACCACTGCTATCTCTCTGTCTCCTATAATTTCTAAAAATTCATCAAGTAATCTTATAATTCTCAATGGTGATTCAAATATTATAACAGGATAAGGCATTTTTCCTATCCAGCTTATCTCATCTTTTCTTATTGAATTTTTTTTATTCAAAAAACCATAAAAGAAAAATCTTTCTGGATTAAAACCAGATAATAAAATTGCAGGTAATACTGATGATGGTCCTGGCAAAACATCAATTTTAATTCCATGTCTAATAGCTTTGTCAATAATAACAAAACCTGGATCAGATATTAGTGGAGTACCAGCATTGGAAACAAGAGAAATATTTTTTCCATCCATTAATAATTTCAAAACAAAATCCGCTTTTTTCACTTCATTAAATTTATGATAAGAAATTATATTAGTTTTTATCTGATAATGTTTTAATAAATTTCGTGTTATACGAGTATCTTCTGCAATTACTAAATCGCAATTTTTAAGAATATTGATGGCCCTGATTGTAATATCAGATAAATTTCCAATAGGAGTTGGTACTATGTATAACCTACCACTATTCATCATAAAGCCATGGATCAGACTGTTAATTCTTTCTTTATCTTTTTTATTTCGTCCAATATTGAATTACTTTCTTTATTTAAATTATCTATTCTATTTTTTATTTCTTCTATCTGTTTTTTCTTATAATCTACTACAATTTCGATTTGTTCTTTTTCCTTTTTAAATAAAAGTTCATACCAACCTAAAGATATTGTAGAAATAATTATTATAAACGTTTCAAAAAAAAGCTGATAAATATTTACTATTTTTTCTATAAAACCCATTGCCCAAATAATACCAGATACAACCATAATTATTATTATAATATCCTTTATTGATAAAAAAACTGAAAGTAAAATAATTGGAATTATTAAAATATGATACCAAATATGATAATATTTATTCTCTTTTGTTATAAAAGTTAAAAAAATACTCATAATTATTAAAATAAAAGAAATTAAAATTATTATTTTTTTATTATTATTACTTGGCATAATACATCTCCTTTTCTAATATTTTTCCTATCATTTCTGCAATAAGATCAAGAAATCTTAAATCTTCCTGATTAAAACATTCTGGTTCATAAGAAGATATTCTTAAAATTCCTGCAAGTTCATCTTTTATAAATACAGGCACACTAATTAAAGAGCGAATATTCATCTTTTCCTTTTCTTCAACTTTAAATCTCACGTCTTTATACATATCAGATATTATTAAGGCTTTTTTATTTACTTTAACCCATTCATCAAAATTTTGCAAATATAAACTTTCTTGGTCTTTCTCTCCTATTAACATATCTTCATTTTTATCTGCTTCTACTCTTAAAAATTTACCTCCCTTCAATAAAAATAAAACTATTGACTTTTCTTGATGGAATATTGAAATTATGTTACGTAAAATGTATCTTATCTTGCCGCTGAAAACCTGATGATCTTTTAAACCTTCTTGAATATATTTTAATTTTTTATACTTTTCTAACCTATCTTTATTAGCCTTAATTGATTGAATTAGGTTTTCTTCTTCTTTTATCAATATTGCAGTATCACCTTCCAATACTTTAATCTCATCTTGTGCTGAAAACAAATTATATTTTCTTGCATCATCACTTTGTTTTAAAAGAAAAAATACAACAATAAATAATAACAAAGACATTAAAAAAGGAAAAACACTGGCGCCTATGGCTAAAATTTTTAAAATTGCTAATATATTTATAATAAAAGCTCCAACCATTATTACAGAAGCGATAATGGGACCAAAAAATACATAACTCGCAATTAAAGGAAAATTACAAGAAAAAACCAGAGTCAACCACCATTCTCTTGGTAAAACAAATAATAGATAACCAATCGGTATGAGCCATATACTCACTATAAATTTAACAAAAAATCCTAATAATTTTCTGAACATTCCTTTCACCAGTTAAATATAGAAATATTTCACAAAAGCGATTTATTCTCCCATTTTATCAAGAGTTTTTAAATTTTCGCGAGCTGTTTTATCAAGCGGTTTTAATTCAAGTACTTTTGCCCATTCTGCACGAGCTTTTTTAAATTCATTGATATTAAAATACGCATTCCCGAGATTATTCAATATTACAACTTCATCAGGTGCTAATTTTTTTGCCTGCTCAAGCACCCCAACAGCCTCATGATATTTTTTCATTTTTATGTAAATACTGCCGAGATTATTGTAAGCAAGTGCGTCGGTAGGTTTTATTCTTATCAACGCTTCAAATGCTCTTGCTGCTGCTTCCAGATTTCCAATTGAAAAATATGCTTTACCTAATTTTGTAAAAACAAGATCATCTGTTGGATTTCTTTCTGCTACAAATTCAAGTTCAGGAATTGCAGAAGAATTATCACCAATGGCAATATATGCAAGTCCTAAACGTTTATGTGCTTCTATATTATTTGGATTTATTTTTATCGCCCTTCTCCACAAATCCATTGCATCTTTGATTTTGCCTTTTTCATGCTCCTCTTTAGCAAGAGCTAGATATGCTGCTTCTAATTTACCTTTGACTTCCTCATAATTGGGTCTTAATTTTAGAGCTACCTCCCACTCTGTTATTGCTTCAAATAGCAATCCTTTATCAGCAAAAACATCTGCAAGTGCTTTATGTACAACCGGATCTGCAGGATTAATAGCAATTGCTGCTTGAAACTCTTCTATTGCCTCATCAAGCTTGCCTGCTTCATAATACTGCATCCCATATTCATAATGAGATCTAGTTGTTGCACAACTATAAAATAAAACTATTACACCTAAAAAAATTAATGCATATCTATAATTCATACTAACCTCCGAAGAATAAATCTAACACATAAAATATTAACATATTTATTATTTTTGTCAATAAAAGAACAGGATTTTTTGATTTATTTATTAATTATCCATTATTGATTTACTGTTTTAAATTTTTTGTTTGTCAATTGCCTTTTCTATTTATGAACTATTTTTCCATCTTCAAGATAAATTATTCGTTTTGCCATATCAATAACTCGCTGGTCATGAGTTGAAAAAACAAAAGTAACTCCATGATGCTCATTTAATTCTTTCATCATCCTTAAAATATTCAACCCATTTTCTTTATCAAGATTTGCGGTTGGCTCATCCGCCAAAACCAGTTCTGGATTTGTTACAAGCGCTCTTGCAACTGCTATTCTCTGTCTCTGCCCACCTGATAGTTCTTCTGGTTTATGTTTTACAAATTCAGTGAGTCCCACTTCTTCTATCAATGCATTTACTCTTTTTTTCCTTTCTCCTGCTGGCACACCTTGTATTATTAATGGGAATTCAATATTTTCATATACATTTAAAACCGGGATCAAATTAAATGTCTGAAA
>JAOAIN010000152.1 GCA_026414685.1 Candidatus Goldiibacteriota bacterium | reverse complement strand
AAAAATAGAATTAACAGGTTTTGCGATGATAATAAAAGAACTTGTGGATTTGATTGTAAGGTCACAGTTAATGGGGCTTGTTTCAGGGATTATAATGGTTTTTTTAATGGCTGTCATTGCATATAGGTCTTTTAAACTCGGTGTATTTGCAATTATTCCACTTGTCATAACAATAGCAATAAGTTTTGGCATTATGGGTTATGCAGGTATACCAATAAGCACGCCAATAGCATTAATGGCAAACATAGTAATAGGAACAGGTATAGATTATTCATTACATTTTTTATCACGATTGAGAATAGAACAGAAAAGAAAAGATGCGCCAGGCACCGCAACTGCAAGAGCAATAAAAGGAGTTGGCGCTCCAATACTTTATAATGCATTATCCGTGGGTGCAGGCTTTTTGGTATTACTTTTTTCAAGTTTTGTTCCTGTAAAATATCTCGGCAGTTTGATTGCGCTTTCTATGTTTACATGTGGGTTTTCAGCAATTACTCTTCTTGCAGCACTTTCAATTGAAAAAAACAAAGAATAAAATAAAAAGGAGGTTAAAATGAGAAAAATTTTAACTGCATTATGTGTTATGTTATTAACTTTGATTTTTATTTCAGCAGAGAAAAAACAAGAATTAACAGGTGAGGAACTTGCCCAGAAAATAGATACAAGGGAACAACCAAAAACAATGAAGGCAACTATGACAATGGTTTTAATAGACAAAAAAGGTAATAAGAGAGAAAGAAAGGTAAGTAGTATAAGAGAAGGTGATGAGAAAATGCTTATGTGGTTTTTAGCGCCCGCTGATGAAAAAGGTGTAAGTTTTTTGAGAAAATCATACGAAGACAGGGATGATGATATGTGGTTATATTTACCTGCTTTTGGTAAAGTCAGACGCATAGCCTCTCATGCTAAAAAAGGAAATTTTATGGGAACGGATTTTACTTATGAGGATATGGGTGATAGGAAAATAAAAAATTATACCTATAAAATACTTAAAGAAGAAAAAATAGATAATAAAGATTACTGGGTGCTGGAATGGACGCCAAAAGAAAACGTGGATACAGATTATTCAAAAATAATATCATGGGTATGGAAAGAAAATTATTCACCAATTATAGAAGAATTTTATGATAAAACTGGGGAAAAAAAGAAAATAAAAAAGATGGATGTTGAAAAAAAAGACAAATACTGGCTTCCTGTTAAAATGGTTATGGAAGATATTAAAGCCAACCATAAAACTGAGATGTATTTTGAAGATATTAAGGTGGATGAAAAACTGGAAGATTCAGTTTTTACTACAAGTTATATGCAGAGGGTTAGATGAAATACAATGCCACATGCCGGATGGCGGATGCCGAATGGAAAGACGTTCAAAAAAAGTTCAAAAGTAGTTCTGACATAGTTTTGGAATAGTTTTAATACTTATGGACTAATTAAAAACTGCTTAAGAACTATTTTTAAACTTTTGATTAAATCATAAATAAAAAGGAGGAGATAAATGAAAAAATATTATATTGTTTTAATTTTGATTATCTTATTTTTTGCAAATGTTTTTGCTGATACTACATATGAACTGCGGGGTAGTTTAAGAGAGTGGGTAAAAGTTATTGTAAATACTCCTGGCAAAGTAAGTTTGATTGAATCCAGATTAAAACTTGAACTCTTATCCACACTTTCTCAGGAAATTGCTTTTAAATCAAGGGTTTATACAGTCTACAGCCCAAAAATTTATAATGAAATAAAATTTAATTTACAGGAAGCATATATTGATTATTACACTGAAATAATGGATATAAGGATTGGCAGACAGATAATTTCATGGGGTAAAGCAGACGAATTAAATCCAACGGATATTTTAAATCCTGAAGATATATCAAATATCTTTGAAGAAAAGTCAATAAGAAAGATTGGAGTATTTGGTATTAAATTAGATTTAAAATTATTTGATTCAGTGATAACCGGAATTTATATACCTGACATCCAGTTTCATAAACTACCAGAAGCCCATTCCACTTGGGATTTTTTTTCAATTGGACTAAAAAAAATGGGACTTATTACATTACCTTCAATTTTATATCCTGAAAATAGTCTTGATAATTCAGAATGGGCAATAAAAATATCAAAAACCATTGAAAATTTTGATTTTACATTGAGTTTTGCAGATGTCATTGATAATTTATTTTCAATAAAAATGAAAATAATACCACCGGGCATTCCTACCCCAGATTATCTTTATTATAATAGGACACAGATGATCGCTGCTGATTTTGCCGCATCCTTATTTGAGTTTGGTGTATGGGCAGAAGTTGCATATTTTATTACAAAGGATAAAGATGGCACCGACCCTTTTATGAAAAATCCATATTTTCAATATGTAATTGGGATGGATTATACACTGCCTTTTGATATTAAAATAAATATTCAGTATTTTAGGGAAGATGTTACCTGTGTGAATGATGATAAGGAAAAAGAATTAGAGAAAAAGAGTTTCAGCCCAACTGGATTGAGTATTCCTGTTAAACAGGTTGGAAGTTTAAGATTGGGAAAAAATTTCGGTGAGGCAAATGCAAATTCTTTGGAAATATTCTGTATATATGATATTGAAGAAAAAGGGGTGATGATGGGACCGAGGATTTTAATATCGCCCACCGATGCATTTAAAGTGGAAACCGGTGCTTTTGTTTTTGATGGCCAGGAAAATTCTATTTTTAATATGTTTAATTTAAATGATGAGGTATATGTAAAAGCAACGTATAGCTTTTAAAAGGCAATGGCAGATGGCAAATGCTGGATGAAAGACGTTCTAAAATAGTTCAAACATAGAAAATAGTAAAAGCATACCTTGCTCTATTTTCGGATTTCATTTTTCAAATACTCTAAATTTTGCGAGGCAGAAATTTATGGCAAATGGCAAAAAATCTTCCGAATCTACCATATCTTCCATATTTACTGATTTGTAAAATAATAAATTGACAATTTTCAATGCATCAAATATTATAATTTCACGTCTAATTTAATAGAAGGAGCTATGGTTATGAAAAAAATTATATTTTTATTATTTATTATATTAACAATAAATGTATTTTGTTATAGCCTGCCAGAAGATCTTTCTGGAGAAGATGAACTTGCCTTTGATTTTGAGAAAACAACCCCACAGATGATGACTTATGAATCACTGGCCATAATATGGGAATCAATGGATAATGAGCAGAAGAAAAAAACCTTAAAAATGCTTAAAGAACAATGGTCTAAAATGAGTATAGAAGAGAAAGAAAAATTTGTTGATAACATAAAGGACTGGTGGAATGGTTTAACTGAAAAGGAACAGATAAAAGTAATAAATAAGACAAAGAAAAAGTGGAAAAAGATGTCAAACGAAGAGAGAGAGGAAATATACAATACAATAAAAACATGGTGGAAGGAAATAAGCGTTGATGAGCAACGTAAATTAATTGATAAATTACAGGATAAATGGATTGCAATGGGAGAAAAAGGCAGAAAAAAATTTTTAAAGGGTATTGAGAAATGGTGGGCGTCACTTGATGCCGAAGAAAAAAAGGAAACTATAATGGCAGCTAAAAGATGGTGGTTGGGACTATCTCTTGAGTCAAAGGAAGATGTTGTCACAATTGTTCAGAATAACTGGACATTTGTGCCGGAGGATACAAAAGAAGAGATAAAGGAATCAACCCTTGAATGGTGGAATAAACTGTCACCAGAAGAACGTGATGCAATGATAGTTGATGCAAAAAAGAAATGGGATGAGATTTTAAAACAAAAAGAAAAAAAATAATATATTTAAATTTATCAAGTGGCAGTGGTATTGCTTTTTACGATATTGAAATGGTCTTATGTTATGGGCATGCTTGATATAATATGCCCTTTTCAGACCTTCATAATTACTTCAACATTACATGGGGCATACGGCAATATTTTTGAGAGGTAAACATGTTTATCCCCACGACAAAACAGGAAATGGAAAAATTAGGTTGGAAATCTTGCGATATAATCCTTGTAACCGGCGATACATACATTGATAGTCCTTATTTTGGGGTTGCGATTATCGGACATTTGCTTTTAAATGCAGGTTTTAAGGTTGGCATAATTGCACAACCGGATATAAAAAATATTAATAATAATATTCCCGATATAATACGTCTTGGAGCGCCTGAATTGTTCTGGGGGGTGACCGGTGGATGTATGGATTCAATGGTATCAAACTATACTCCGGTTGGCAAGCCAAGACGTAATGATGATTTGACACCGGGTGGAATTAATAATAGACGTCCTGATAGAGCGGTTATTGTTTATTGTAATGAAATAAGAAAATATTTTAAAAATACCGTTCCTATTGTTATAGGTGGACTTGAAACATCTCTGCGTAGAATTGCACATTATGATTATTGGGATAATAAAATAAGACGTTCTATTTTATTTGATTCAAAAGCAGATTATCTTATATATGGAATGGCAGAAAAATCAATACTTGAATTTGCAAGAATATTAAAGGAAAAGAAGGAAAATTTTTTATCCGAAATCATAAAAATAAAAGGATTGTGTTATGCATCAAAAGAAAAACCACAGGATTATATAGAAATTCCTTCTTATGAAGAAGTTAAAAAGGATAAAGATAAATTTATAAAATCTTTTAGAATGTTTTATGAAAATAATATTCCAGGGAAATCAAAAGGACTTGTTCAAAAACATGATACAAGGTATTTGATACAAAATCCACCACAGGATTTATTAACAACTTCTGAACTTGATAAAATTTATGAATTAGATTATGAATATGATGCCCATCCATATTATAAATCAATTGGCAAAATAAAAGCACTTGATACAATAAAATTTTCAATTACATCGCATAGAGGGTGTTTTGGTGAATGCAATTTCTGTGCGATAAGTGTACATCAGGGCAATATTATAATAAGCAGGAGTAAAGAATCAATAATCAGAGAAGTTGAAAAGATGACAAAACTTCCCAATTTCAATGGCATTATTTATGATATTGGTGGACCTACAGCTAATATGTATGCAATGGGGTGTAAAAAATTTATAAATAGCCATTGTTTAAAAAATCGTTGTGTTTTCCCAGCATATTGTAAACAACTCAATAATTCTCATCAGGCGCAGATAGAACTATTAAAAAATTTGAAAAATGTAAAAGGAATTAAAAAGGTTTTCATTGGTTCAGGTATCAGATATGATTTGGTTATAAATGATAGAAAATATGGTGACTTATATCTTGAAGAACTTATTGAGAAGCATGTTTCCGGACAATTAAAAATAGCACCGGAGCATAGTGAAGAACATATTTTAAAATTTATGGGAAAATCTGGGAAAAAAGAATTGCTTTCATTTATAAGAAAATATTTTGATATAAATAAGAAAAAAGGCAAAAAACAATTTTTAACATATTATTTTATTGCAGCGCACCCTGGTTGCACAAAAAAGGATATGATTAAATTAAAAGAATTTATAAAAAGAGAACTTAGATTCAAACCAGAACAGATACAAATTTTTACACCTACTCCAGGAACATGGTCGTCTGTGATGTACTGGACAGAAAAAAATCCTTGGACCGGCGAAAAAATA
>JAOAIN010000189.1 GCA_026414685.1 Candidatus Goldiibacteriota bacterium | reverse complement strand
TTTATTTATTAAAACTATTTATAATTATTTAATTCTATTTTTATACGTTTAAACTCATAATTTATTATACACTACAATTTTTTAAAAGTCAAGCCCCTTAAATAAAATGTTTCTGGAATTTGTTTTATTATGGGATGGTCTGAAGACTGTTTCATTTTTTCTATTATCTGTATATTACAACCTATTTCTTTTACTGATTTTTTAATACAAAACATAATATCATTGTAATCAATATTATTTGAGCAAGAAAAAACAAAAACCACACCAGCATTATTCAATATTTTTAAACTTGATAGTAATAATTTTTTATATCCAGATAATGCTCCTTTTTTTTCTTTATTCGTTTTTGAAAAAGCAGGTGGGTCAAGTATGATAACATCAAATTTCTCCCTTGCCATTTCTAAATTCTTAATTTCTTCAAACACATCCGCACAGATAAATTTATAATTTCTAAAATTATTAATTCTCATATTTTCTTCTGCTATTTTTATAGCAGGTAATGAACTATCTATTCCTAAAACTTCTTTTGCACCATATTTCAAAGAATAACAGCTAAATCCTCCTGTATAGCAAAAACAATCTAAAACTCTCTTACCAGAAACATAATTTTTTAATTTCTCTCTATTTTCTCTCTGGTCAATATAAAAACCTGTTTTTGTTCCAGTTATCACATCAATTTTAAATAAAATATTATTTTCTTTTATTATAAATGGATTTAAATCCTTGTCTTTAGGATAAATAACACCCTGAAATGGTTTTAGGCCTTCCTTTTCTCTTAATGGAGATAAACTTTTTTCAAAAATAAATTCTGGTTTTAATATATCAAGTAATATTTTAAAAATATCTTCTTTTATTTTTTCTATTCCCAAAGTATTTATCTGAACAACAATACAATTTTTATACTCATCAACAATTAACCCAGGCAATCTATCAGCTTCGGAAAATATTAATCTTTTTGCTTCTGTATTTTTTATTTTTTTTCTTTTTTCAAGTGCAGTGATTATTTTTTTTTCTAAAAATTTCTTGATATTCAAAGGTGGATAGTACTTTTTATTTTGCTTTGCTATATCAAGCATTCTTATTATAATTTCTGATTTTCTATTAAGATAACCTATGCCTATTTTTTTGTTTGAACCAGAGCGAACTAAAACAATATCACCATCTGATATATTATCTGGTATTAATTTTATTTCGGATTTATAAATCCAGGGATGACCTCTTAATATTCTTTTTTCTTCAAATGGTTTTAGATAAACTTCTGGAAATGCGTTCATATAAAATTATTCAACTGTTACACTTTTGGCTAAATTTCTTGGTTTATCAACATCAATTCCTTTTTTTACACCAATATAATAAGCAAGTAGTTGTAAAGGTATAATGGCAAGTAATGGATAAAAATCTTCTTCTATATCTGGTATATATATTATATCGTTTGCCTTTTTTTCCATCTCATTATTTGAACGGTTGGTCAAAGCAATTATGATTCCATTTCTTGCTTTTATTTCTTCTATATTATTAATAACTTTTTCATATAAACTATTCTGCGGGGCAATAAAAACATTTGGCACTTTTTCATCAACAAGCGCTATTGGTCCATGTTTCATCTCACCTGCTGGATAGCCTTCGGCATGTATATAAGATATTTCTTTTAATTTTAATGCACCTTCCAATGCTATGGGATAATTAATATTTCTACCATAATATAAAAAATCCTTATGGTTATAATATTTCTCAGCTATCTTTTCTATCTGTCGTCTGTTACTCAATATTTGTTTAATCAATGAAGGTATTTTTCTTAAAATTCTCAATGAATTTTTTATATCTTTGATATTTATCTTATTTTTTAATTTTGCAATACAAAGCGCAAGTAAATATAATACTGCGAGCTGACTTATAAATGTTTTTGTTGCTGCAACTCCTATTTCAGGACCAGCATGTGTGTAAATCACACCATGAAGCATCCTACTCAAAGTAGAACCAACAACATTCACAATTGCAATTGAATAATATGCATTATTTTTTATATTCTTAAATGCTTCTATTGTATCTATGGTCTCTCCTGATTGTGAAATAATAATTATAAGTGTTTTTTCGCCTAAAACAGGATTAGCATACCTTATTTCAGAACCAATCTCAATCTGTGTATTAATGCCTGTCCATTTTTCAAACAAATATTTTGCCACATAAGCAGCATGGTATGATGTACCGCATGCAATGATTCTTATATTTTCAATACTTTTAAGTTTCATAATGTCAATATTTTCAAATTTTATATTACCATACCTTTCATCAAATTTACCCATTAGTGTATCCTCAAATGCTTGCGGTTCCTCCATTATCTCCTTTAGCATGAAATGAGGAAATCCACCCTTTTGTGCTTGTTTTTCTGTCCACTTTATATTTCTTATCTGCCTTTTCACTTCTTTATTATTGTTAAAAATTCTTATTTTATCTTTTTTAATTATTGCTATATCACCATCTTCTAAAAATATTGCTTTTTTTGTATATTTTAGAAATGATGGTATATCAGAAGAAACAAAAACTTCACTTTCACCAATACCAATAACAAGTGGGGAACCCTGTCTTGCTGCCACAATTTTATCGGGCTCATCAGAAGAAATAATAACAAGAGCGTACATTCCCTTAATTTTTAAAATTGACTTTTTAACAGCATTCTCAAGTCCTTCTTTAATAAAATCTTCTATCAAATGTGCAAAAACTTCAGTATCAGTTTCAGAAGAAAATTTATGTTTTTTCTTTAATTTCTCTTTTAGTTCAAAATAATTCTCTATTATTCCATTATGAACTATTGATATCTTACCGCTACAATCTATATGTGGATGAGCATTTTCATCTGTTGGTTTACCATGTGTTGCCCAACGTGTATGCCCTATACCAAGAGTCCCATTTATTTTTTTATCTTTTATTTTTTCAATTAAATCCTCTATCCTTCCTCTGGACCTATATCTTATCAATTTTTTATCATCAATAATTGAGATACCAGCAGAATCATAACCACGATATTCAAGACGTTTTAGTCCATATAGTATTTTATCCAAAGCGTTGTCATTTCCGATATATCCTATTATTCCACACACAATAAACACTCCTTATAAATTTGCTTTCATATAAGTTACATAACAAATTTAAATATAATTCTAATGAAATTTGCCCCTGTGTAAAACAGGAAGCAAAAAATCAATTTTCATTAAATAATAATTTTTTTTTTAAATTATACAACACATTACTCAATTCTGCAAATTTTAAAATTGAAATATCTTCCGCTCTTGCATGTTCTTCTATTTTTACCTTTTTTAGTAAATCAAATGCTTCCTTCTGTGATAAATCAAATGTTTTTTTAAAATTATTGATAAACATCTTTCTCCTATGGGCAAATCCACAATGAACAATTTTAAAAAAAATTTCTTCATCAATAACATAAATCTTATTTTTTTTATTAAAATCAAATTCAACAAAACATGAATCTACATCAGGGACAGGAAAAAATGATTCTCTATCTATGTTTAATAGAATTTTTACATCAGCATAAAACTGACAGTAAACACTTAAAGATGAATAGATTTTACTACCCTCTTTTGCAACTATTCTTTCTGCAACTTCTTTTTGAACAGTTAAATATGCTTTATCCAAAAATTCCCTGACTTCTATAATTTTTTCAATTATCGGAGCTGTTATATAATATGGAATATTTCCAGCAATTATAACTTTTCTATTTAAATCTTTCAGATAATTTTTAAGATTAAATTTCAAAAAATCACAATTAATTATCTTTAAGTTATTTGCATCTGGAAATCTCTCCTGTAATTTATTTACTGCATCTTTATCAATTTCTATTGCTACCACCATTTTTGCTTTTTTTACAAGATATTCTGTGAGAGCTCCTTTGCCAGGGCCTATTTCAATTATTAAACAATCTTTTTCTTTACATATAAAGTTACTTATTTGATTTAATTTGGCTGTATTATGTAAAAAGTGTTGGCCTAGATGTTTTTTATATTTGAATTTATCCATTGATTCTATTATATGCTATTTGGCAAGCAACCTTCAAAGCAGAAAGTATTGAATTACAGGATGCCTTACCTGTGCCTGCTATATCATAGGCAGTTCCATGATCAGGTGATGTCCTGACAAAAGGAAGCCCAAGTGTAACATTTACCCCTGTATCAAATGATAAAAGTTTAAGAGGTATCAATCCTTGATCATGATACATACATATAACAGCATCATGGCTTTTTTCATTTACAACTTTATGAAATATCGTATCTGGTGGATAAGGTCCTGTCACATTTATATTTTTCAATTTTGCTTTTTTTATTGCAGGTGTAATTATTTCTATTTCTTCCCTTCCAAACGCTCCAGCTTCACCTGCATGTGGATTCAATCCCAAAACCGCAATTCTTGGATTTTTTATCTTAAAATCTTTTATAAGTGATTTATGGGTTATATCTATTTTATCAAAAATTTTCTGAATGTTTAATTTTTCTGATACATCTTTTAAAGATACATGCATTGTGACAAGGATTATTTTTAATCTATCACCCATAAGCATCATTGCATATTTTTTCGTCTTTGAAAATTTAGCGAGTATTTCAGTATGTCCCGGATATTTAAGTCCTGCCATATGTAATGCGTGTTTATTTATAGGAGCAGTTACTATGCCATCTATTTTTTTACTATTTGCTAAATCAATCGCTTTTATAAGATATTTATATGAGGCAAACCCTGCTTCTTTGGTTGCCTCACCAATTATAACTTTACTATAATCAACCTGTTTTATATCATATAAATTAATTATATTTCTTTCTCTTACGATTTTTAAATCTTCACCAATAATTTTTATTCCTATCTTTTTTGTTATCCTTCTCTGTGCTGATAACATAGGCATAATATCACCTATAACAAATACATCACAGTATTTGTATAAGTCTTCTTTTAAAAACATCTTCACAATTATTTCAGGTCCAACCCCTGCTGGATCCCCCATGGTTATAGCAATTTTTAGTCTTCTTTTACTCATTTTTACCTCATAATTATATATTATTTAAAAATTTTTGATGAAAACGTTTGCTAATGTTGTTTTAATTTTTTTAAAAAATCAATAGCAAACATTTTTATATTATTTAATAACATCTTGTGCTAGCAGATTTTTTACTTCTTCTATTACAATTTCATTACCAACCTTTTTCTGCTCACCAGTTTTCATATCTTTCATAGAAACAAAATTACCTTTTTCTTCTTCTTCTCCAAGTATAAGTACAAATTTAACTTTTTTATCATCTGCTTCTCTCATCTGTGATTTAAAACTTTTATTATCAAAATTCATAACAGCAGATATATTATTTTCTCTAAGTTTTAAAAGTAATAAAAATGCTTTTTGCATCCTTTCTGAATCAGAAACTATATAAATATTTAATTTTTGTTCTTCTTGTATACCTTCTGCTGCAAGAACTTCTACAATTCTATCAATACCCATGGCAAACCCTGTTGCTGGAATATCCTTGCCCCCCATTTCTTTAACAAGATTATCATATCTACCACCGGCAAGAAGCGTATTCTGCTGCGGGCCAAGTTTATCAGTTATAAATTCAAATACCAGACCTGTATAATAATCAAGCCCCCGAACAAGATGAAAATCTTCTTTAAAAGGAATTTTTAAATTATTTAGCAAATCCTTTGCAAGATCTAAATTCCACATACATTTTTTACATAAAAAATCTTTTATCAATGGCGCATTGGCAGTAATACTCCTGCATTTATCCTCTTTACAATCAAGAACACGAAGTATAGCATTACGCTCTATTTTTCCCCTACAATTATCACATAAAGTATTTATATTTTTATTTAAATATTTGGTTAATGATTTAATATAATCAGTATTACACTCTTTGCAATTTAACATATTTATTCTGAGAGTGAAATCATTTATTCCTACGGCTTTTAATATATCATAAGCGAGTTTTATAATTTCCACATCTTTATAAATGGATGCAACTCCAAATGATTCAACACCTATCTGATAAAATTCTCTATTTCTTCCTTTCTGTGGCTTTTCGTATCTAAACATAGGTCCTAAATAACAAAGATCTATTTTTTCGGGTAATGAATTTTCTATATAGGCACGCACAATTGATGCTGTTCCTTCTGGACGTAATGCAATGTCTCTGCCTTTTTTATCTTTAAATTCATACATTTCTTTTATTACTATGTCTGTGCCTTCACCTATGCTTCTTATAAATAGATTTCTATCTTCAATTGTTGGAGTGATTATTAATTTTATTCCATAATTTTTTAAAATATTAAATGTATTTATTATAACTTTTTCCCATAATAAACTCTCAGGTGGAAGTATATCTTTGGTTCCACGCAATCTCTGAAATTTCATTTTAATCTCCTGTTATTTTTTGCAGAAATCTAATTCCATCCTTTTCAATTGCAAATATATAATACTCTCTAATTGAGTCACCGTATCTGTCAAAAGAAAAATTACCTATCGCACCACTGTAATTCCTAACAGTTGATAATACTTGTTTGAAATTTTCTCTGGAATTCACATCCCGTTGTATTATCGCACATACTATGGACATCAAATCATAAGCATTTGCTGATATCACATCTGGCACCTTTCCATACCTATCTTTATATTTTTGAACAAATTGCTGTGTGGCAGGATCTTCATTTTCCAGATAAAATTCAGATGGAAAATATGTGTTTTTCATATTTTCAAGAAACTGGGCTATATAACTTGAATTCAATGAAGAAGAACCAAATACTGGTAAATCAAAATCATAAAATCTTAACTGATCTTTTATGAGTAACATTTTTCTATCAATTGCTGCCACATATAATGCATCTATCGCATATGGATTGAATCTTGGCTCTTTTATCTTTGAATACTTAAATCTTACCTCATCAATTGTCTTTTCATCTACAACTGACATTACCTGAATAATAACATCATAATTAAAATAATCGTTTTCTTTAAAATTATATGTTATTTTAGTATTGCCCTTTGCATCTATGTATTCCACTGGAATAAAATTTGCATATATAGTATCTGATTTTGCTTCTATTATCCTTGCCCATATAACAACATCGGATTGTAATAATGATGCAACATGTAATGCTGTTTCTCTGGTTAAATATTCAGGTTCAACACCAATTTCATTTAATTTTGTATCTGAATCAGCTTGCTTTATCACTTTTATCCGCTCATCCTTTGCAATAGCATAACTTAATCTATTGGTCATTTCATTATCAATTTCATATTTTTTGATATTTTCTCCTTGTGGAGAAAAATGTAAAAGTGTTACAACTACTCTTGGACCTTCATATTTTTTTCCTTTTTCAGGTAACTGTAATTCTTTTTCTCCATAATAAAGTTTAAAATAATTTATTATATTCTCCTGTATTCTTTTGCCTGCATCGTTTATTTTATTTATCAAATCTATATTTTCCTTTGCTCTTCTATCTTTTATTATAAGAGTATCTATACCACCCAATTTGACAATTTCTTCTCTAAAATCATTTTTATCGGGTTTGAATTCTACCTGTTTTATAATATTAAGCCCTAAAAGATTTGCTTTTTTTACAAATGCTTCATTTAAATTTTTTCCATAACTATCATCAGAATAAAGCGTGCAGATGTTTTTATAATTTGTAAATTGTTTTATATATTTTGCAATTGCATATGCCTGGCCATGAGCTGATCCACTGTTTCTGAAAAAAAATCCATTTTCTTTTACAAGATCTGGCTGTGCTGCAGTAGGAGAAAACATAACTATATTATATCTTTCCATTATGGGTAATAACTGTTTCACAGTTTTACTGAATACAGGACCTACAAAAGCAATCACATTATCATTCTCTATTGCTTTGTAAATTTTCTTTTCAAGATCTTTTGATTCTTCATCAATATATATAAAACTCAATGCTTCTTCTGCTTTTTTATTTGCATTGTATTCTTCCAAGGCAAGTTCTATACCATTTTTAACCATATTACCTATATCTATTGCTTTTCCTGACAAAGGTAATATGACTCCGATTTTATTTTTAGCAACCGGTTTGTATTTGATAGATTCTTTAAATTTATTTAATATCTCATCATAGAAATCACTGTCCCTGTGTTCAAGAATAAAAATATTTGCATATTTATAAAATTTATCATAATCATTTTCCTGATAATATTTTCTACATAAAAAATACAAAATATATTCATCTATAACTTTATGAAAATGTTTATCAAGAATAAAACCAAGTGCTTCCTCTGGTATTGATTTTACAGATGTTTCAAGTTTCATCATTACATTTGATTTGAATTGTGTGAATTGATGCCTTTTTTCAATCAAAAAAACAAATTTACTAAAAACATTTTCGTATTCATTTTTATCCATATAAACATCAACACTTCTAAATACGGATAAAAAACTCCAATTAATATCCGGATAATATTTTTCATTATAATCAAAATATTTTAATGCCTGTTCATAATCTTTTTTATTATAATAATACTGACCTATCCAGAAATTGGCTTTTGCTTTTTCTTCTGTGCTTACGCTGGTTTTTAAAAGTTCTTTAAAATAAGATAATTCATCCTCTGATACTGATATTGATTTATCAAGAATGGCACTATCCACAGTTCTTACAGTTGGCTTAGGAGCGCATGAGAATAAAAAATAAAAAAATAATAAAATGATTGAAATATGAATCTTTTTAAAAGACATTAACTCCCTCTATTTTTTATATTCTTCATTTACAACCACTTTATATTTTGATTTTAACTGCTTTAACATTGATTCAAAATTATTTTTTAACTTTTTATTCTGAATCATATTTATTATTTTATCTTTTGATTCTTCAAAGGATATCGGGCGTCTATCTAAAACTTTTATGATATGATAACCATATATTGTCTTAACAGGTTCGGATACCTGGTCTTTCCCAAGAGAAAAAGCAACATCTTCAAATTCTTTAACCATGACCCCCTTTGTAAAATAACCAAGATTTCCACCCGCTGATTTTGTCACTTCATCTTCAGAATATTTTTTTGCCATATCGTCAAAATTTTCACCACCCATGATCTTTTTATAAACATTTCTTGCTAAATCTTTATTTTTAATCAAAATATGCTGTGCCTTTATTTCTACAAAATCGCTTTTATTTTTATTATAATAATCTCTTGCCTCTGCTGTTGACACTTTTGATTTTTTTTCAATATTTTCTTTATAGAAATCATGAGAAATTATATCATCAAAATCCCATTCATATTTTATTTTCACATCATTTCTTTCTGCGTAACCCTTTTCTCTGGCTTCTAAGGCCATTAATTTTCTGTTAATTAAATATTCAAGAAATTCTGTTTCTTGGTCAGGGTCAAGCTTAACATCGTATTTTTCCTGCATATATTCTTTTATTATTCTTAATTTTTCTTTTGTTAGAGTATATTTTCCAATAACAGCTACAATATCTTTTTCAAGTTTTGCTGTGGGAAATTTAATTACATCTTCTGTTTGTTCAGAAATCTCTCCCTGTATTTTGTCAGATGCTGCTGTTTCCTTTTCACTAACTTCTTTGAATGGCACATCTTCTTTTATAACAGTTGATGTGGTTTCACAGCTGATAAATATACAGAAAAATAAAAAAGCAATTAAAGATTTTATAATTTTCATCTTTTCACCTCTGTCTTATATAATATCGTAATGGGTTTTGTTTTGTGCAACACTCTTCACCTATTTTGATTTTTGCAATTTTTTTCTGCTGCTTTAATTCTTTCAATCTTGTTATAACCTTATCACGTAAATCATAAGGGGACATAGGATTTATGTATATTTTTGTTCCACCTTCAAAACCTGCAGGAATATTAATTCTCAATTTTATTAAAATATGCCAAGGCATAATATCTATTGAATCCAGTGGAGTATAATACCATTCCTCATTTGTTGCAATTTGAGAAGTAAGCGCCGCATGAATACTATGAACCATATCAGAAAAACCTTTGAGTTCATTATCTGAAAACTCATAAGGATAAATTTTTTCTGATTTTGAAAAAATACTCACTGTAGGAAATCTATGGCCTATATCTGAAAAAGCAATTGCATAATCATTCTCAGCTATTATAAGATTGAAATATATGGCAAGATTTGGTCCCATTTCATTATAAATATTTGGATTTTTACGTAAAAGTGCCATTTCCCTTTCTATGGATACACCCCATTCATCAATTGCAACAAGTTGTTTATGCAAATGATCAAAAGAAGCTCCTGCTGGCTTTAACCAGTTCTGAAAAATAGAAATATATCTAACATATTTATTATTTTTGTAAATACTTTGCATGCCTTTAATGGTAAATTTTATATATTGAAAATGGTCTTCCGGCGTCATCTCACCAGAAGAATAAAGTTGAGTATCGTATTCTGCATCCTTTATAAAATGTCTATTAGCTATAATCAATTCGTGTCCACCTGCGAAAAAAGCATCTGCCATTTCTATTTTTTTATCCTCATTAACAGATAAAGGATCAATACCTAATAATTTTAATTTCATATCTATAATATGAAAAACATGCTCCCTACCTTTTTTATCAGCAAGATACTCATTTTTTATTTTCACAATATCATCAGGGATTTTGTAATCAAAATTCTTTTTCCAGTAATCCATGGTGACTATTTCAAAAAGATTTGGTATCCTCCTAAAAACTGGTTTGGTTGCATTTAAAGTAAGTGGAAATTGATTATAAAGAGAAATATATTTTTTACCAATTTTAACAAGCCGTTCTTTTTCCGGTGGTGTATTTAAATAATTCGCTTCACAAAAATTGCAATAATCTTCTTTTTTCTTTTTTTCTATTGTCTTGGCAGTTGCAGGAACACTATTTGTTATTGGTTTGCTTGCCCTACCAGGAACAGTCCATACTTCGGTGCCTGTGAAAGGATTTATCTGTTTCAATGTTCCATCTGCCATTTTTAAAAAATACTGATTATAATTTGACATATTTACCTCTTATTTTAATAAAGATTATTTTAAATTATAAACAATTTTAATAATAAATACAATGATTTTGTTTTTATTTCAAAATATAAATAAGAGTGTTTTTAAAATAATTGTTAATATAGTTCAAATATAATTAAAAAAATAAATAGTAAAAACCATTAATTTATCTTCTTTTTATCATCATCAGAATAATAAAAATGAACATTAACGAAACAATCACAAATAAAGTTATAATTAATTTCATCTGTTTTTGCTGGTCTGTCTCAAGGTCTATTATTTTGGTTATTATGGCATCTATTATTTCTCCTTCCATCTTTGGATTTTCTGCAATTTCTTTTAATTTCCTAGCATCATCATTTATCTGCTTCTGTGTTTTTAACATATAAACATCTTTTTGTGTCGTTTGGATTATTTCTTTGGAAGTCATAGTATTTGTATCTTCCTCTCCTTCCACTATCACTCTTATTTTCTTTTCTTCTGCATAACAAAAAATAAAAGAAAAAAATAAAATAAATAAAACAAAAATTTTAAATTTCATAAAAACTCCTTTTAATTGATATTTAATGTTTGAACTCTTATCATTAATCAGTAAAAAACTATAAAAAATTAATTGGATTTTACCGCCTTTAATAAATAATAACCCTTATTTATATATTTTTCAACCACAAATCCCTGTTTTTTTAATATTTTAAACATTTCTTTTCTGGATGGCAAGGAGTTTTTATTCATATTAAACTTTGCTTTTTTATGTATATTGTTTATTTCTTTTTTAGGTATATCATGCGCAATAATTAAAAATCCTTTCTCCTTTAATACTCTGTAAAATTCCTTTACAAATCTTTGCTTGGGATAAAAATGTGGAAATGAATTAAACGCAATAACTGCATCTATACTTTTTTCTTTTATCGGTATTTCAGATGCACATGAATTTATAAATTTTATATTTTTATATTTTCCCACTTTTTTTCTTGCATATTTTAACATTTCATCTGAAATATCAACAAGATAAATAAATCCTTCTTTACCAATTTTCTTAAGAATAAAAGGTGTAAAATCGCCTTTTCCACAGCCAGGCTCCATAATAGTCATGCCTTTTTTTAATCCAAAATAACTTACTATCTTCTCAATACGTTTTTCTTCTGTTTTATTATCAACCCATTTATTATTATAGTTCCTAGCAATATTGTTAAATATTTTTTTATTTTCATTCTCCATATCTAATCCTTTTCGGCGAAAATAAAGTTGATATAAAAAATAACAAAGACATGAAAATCACAACCGTTGCACTCACAGGTAAATTAAAAATAAAAGATAGGATAACACCACCTGTAGAGCCTAAAATTCCTGAAAGAGATGAGATAAAAAAGAATTTTTTTAAATCAAAAGTAAACTGATATGCAATAGAAGGTGGAGTAATTATTAGTGCAAAAAGCATCAAACCACCAATTATATCAAGGTTTAGAGTAACTACAATTCCAATTAAAAATAAGATAAAATATAGAATAAATCCAGTATTTACACCAAGAGTAGCAGCTATTTCTCTGTTAAAAAGAAATACTGAAAATTGTCTAAAAAAAATAATTATAAAAATAATTACAAATATAACAAGAACTCCATGAAAGAAGATATCTTTCCATCCTGATAAAAATATGTTACCCCATAAAAAATTAGTGACCAATTGATTTTTACCTTCTAAAAGTCCTGCTCCTAAAAATGCAATTCCCATCACAAATGAAAAAATAATGCTTAATGAAATATTAGGATTTGTCTTTGCTCTATCTGTAATAGGACCTATGAAAATTGCTGTTAAAAATGAAGCAATAAAAGCTAAAAATTTTGATGGTAAATTAAAAATGAGTGCCCATATACCACCGGCCATTGCAGAATGTGCTATTGCAACACCTATAAAAGGAATATTCATTAAATATATAAAAACACCTGTAAGGCCGCATGATAATCCTGCAAGGCCTGCCATAAGCAAAGATTTTAAAACCACTTCATCCATATATTATTTCCATTATATTTTTTATTTTAAAAATTTCATATGGTGCTTTTTTATAAATTATTCTTCCATCTTTTATTACAAAAACTCTATTTACCATCTTTGGTATAATACTTATAAGGTGCGTTACCATTAAAATCGTTGGATTGAATTCTTTTTTTATAAGTAAAAGACATCGCAAAAAATCCCTATATGCATTTATATCAAGATTTAAATTAGGTTCATCAAGTAATAAAATATCAGGTTTTTTAGAAAGTGCCATTGCAAGAAGTATTTTTTGTCTTTCTCCCCCTGATAACATACCAAAAGGCTTTCTTATTATATCTTTTATTCTAAATTCTTTAATTATATAATTTAACAAATTTTTCTCTGGTTTTGCAAAATTAATAACATCTTCTGCAATAACAGGAAAATACCTGTCAATATCAAGACGCTGTGGAACATAACCACAAAAATTCTTTATATCTTTGTAACCTGATATTTCATTTTTATAAATTATTGAGCCAAAAGAAGGTTTTATAAAGCCAAGGGCTGTTTTTAAAAGAGTTGTCTTTCCAGAACCATTTGCTCCTATCAATAAAATAAAATCGCCGCGATTTAATTTAAAATCTATATTACTCAAAATAGTTTTCTGGCCGATTTTTACAGTTACATCATAAAAAGATATTATTTCATTCATATTATTGAACTAAAGATTTTATTTGTTCAAGATTGTAATTATATAAATTAAAAAACCAGGTATCTGCACCTTCTTGTGTTGGGAAATACATCAAAACAACTTTTTTTACCTTTAAATATTTGTTTAGAATATCTGCTGTTATATCGTTATCGCCTGTAAGATTGCTGATTATGTATTTTACTTTTTCTTTTTTTGCCTTTTCAATTAAATTCATTGTATCCTGCGGCTTTAATGAATTCGGTCCTGCAAAAACATCTATCACATAAAATCCTATGTATTCACAAAATGCTTTATGATGAATACTACTTAAAACTTTTATTTTTTTATTTTTAATTTCATTTATGTAAATCATATCTGGTGCTATTTTACTTTTTATTTTTAACTTTATTGTTTCATTATTTTTTAAATAATATTCTTTTTTATATGGAAATGTCTGTAACAAAAAATCTAAAACTTCATTCAATCCATTTATATAGCCATCGGGAGTGTTTAAATCCTTTGATGATATGTATATAATTTTTATTTCTTTATTTATATTTGAAATTTTATCTGCAAGATATTTCTGAAACGGATGGAGTATTATGATTTTTGATTTCAAAATCAACTTTGCATCTTCAGGTTTTAAATCATACGTTCCTGGACAAGAAAGATGGGGAATTAGAGTTTTTATTTTATCACTCCCAGTTATGTCTCTGACAATGGATGCTATTATGCTTGTTCCACAAAGTATAACTTCTTCATCATATTTTTTCACACACCCTGCAAACAATAATATAATATAAAGTAAAATCAATATTTTTTTCATATTTATTTGTTATTATAAATCATAAATTTCAAATTTTTAATACCATTCCGCCTTTTATCATAAATCCTGTAGCAGGATAACCTTTTTTAACTTCATATTTTGTATCAAGAATATTCATAATATCAAGATATACACTTGTATCAATACCAGATACAAATGTATTATAATTAACTGAGATATTATATATAAGATAATCATCAAGTTTAACAGTCCTGTTATCTCCTGCAAATCTATCTTTTGCAAATTCTGCTTCTGCTCTTATACCGAGACGTTTATTAAGTAATGAAATATTAATATATGATTTACCGGTTAAATAAGAAAAATTAGCCGTTTTATTTCTTGGATCAATATATGATGCATTTGTCCCAATTACAAACATATCAAAAAGTTTTAAATCTATTCCACATTCAACACCTCTGTATAAAATAGAACCTATATTTTTGTAAAGATTATCAGAAGGATCTACTTGTAATAGATTAATTCCCTCTGTTTGATATACAGATGCTCTGTATGTTAAAATATCAAATACTGTGTGTTCCAATCCTGCTTCATATTGCCAGAAACTTTCTGGTTTTAAATCATCTACATAATTATAAAAAATCAATTGTCCCATTGCAGGTGTTTTATATCCTTTAGAAGCATTTATATAAATTTTCTGTGCTTCCCACAAAGACATTGCAAGCCCTGCTTGCGGAATAAGTTCTGTACCCCATTTACTATTAATACCATATCTTAAACCAAACATTATTGAAAACATACCAACTTTTTGCGCAACTGTGAAATAAGGTGCATAATCATTTTCGCTTCTTTCTTCTATTTTCTTAAATAAAGGATTTAAAGGAAAATTTTCAAATCTTCCACCAAAATATTGCCAATCAAAACCAATTTTAGTAAGATTTCCTGGAACAATTATCATTTCATGCATTAAACGCAGACCATAATTTTCAAATCTATTATCACTGCCAGGTATTGTAACTGGCTTTGGTACTGAATAATTTGGGGAATTTTTAATAAAATCATTGAATCCAGCATCAATATAAAATATCATTTTTGTCTTTTCTTCATCTTTATCTCTTATTACTCTTATATCTGCTGATATCTGTTTCATATCACATGCTTCAAGATATCTATCCCATATAGAACCCAAAGGTCCGGGATTAAAAAATATAGAATTATTATAACTGCCATTTGCTTCAAAACGTATCTCCTGATTTAAATCATAACCTGTCTTAATTGAGTAATTCTGCTGATATGCATCGGAATTTGGTCTTTTTCCTGCTGTTGATTTATAACCAACACTTAATGAATAATCAAATTGGCCTGATTTAAACATATTATTTATATAATAATCCTGGGTTGTATAATTACCTATTGCTGTTGATATAATAGTTTTCATACCATCTTCTTTTGGTTTTTTTGTTGTAATATTTATAACTCCTGCGACCGCCTGATTGCCAAATTCCACTGAATTAGGTCCTTTTATAACATCAATTCTATCTACATTATCAAGGGATAATGTATCAAATAACTGATGCCTAAAAATAGCCATTGATTGTGGTCTGTCATCAACCAAAACCAAAATACCAGAATTTGGGGTTTCTCCAAGTCCACGGAGCTTAAATACAGAGGTTGACATGGCGCCTGCTGAAAAATTTAATATATTTGCCTTTGTAAAATAAATTCCCGGAACATCATCTAAAATATCTACAACATTGTTACTGCTATTTAATTCTATCATTTTTCCCGAAAAAGAAACAACTGACTTACCAAAATCTGAAATACCAATAATATAATCGCTCTCACTGATAACTATGTTACCCA
>JAOAIN010000131.1 GCA_026414685.1 Candidatus Goldiibacteriota bacterium | reverse complement strand
TGAATTCCTCAAAAAATGCATTCAACCACTTTTTGGGAATTATACCTTCTATCCTTGGAGATAAGGAGATGAAGTGGGAAGAAAAGTGGTTGAAGCATTTTTTTCGTAATAAATTGTTTGCTTGTATCAAAAAGGTTTTTGCATAAACACTTAAAGTGGCTTCGCAAAAACCGTTTGTTTTGTATTACTTTCGTGTCTCACTGATTGGTTGACCTACTTTTGCTTCACGCATTTATTTCTATGAATTTCTCAAAAAATGCATTCAACCACTTTTTTTGATGGTGCGATTAAATAAATATCTTGAAAATCAAATTTAATTATATTATAATTTCAAAACCATTTTTTATCTATTAAATTATATTGGTTTTACAGGATTTTTTTGTTTTTACAGGAGAATTTAATGAAAGATGCAATTACAGTAATAGGTTCAATTAATTTTGACATAATGGTAAAAACATCAAGATTACCAGAGCGTGGAGAAACAATAGCAGGAGATAATCTTTATTTTTTACCTGGTGGGAAAGGTGCAAATCAGGCAGTTGCCATTGCTCGTCTTGGTAAAAAAGTATACTTTGTAGCCAAAAAAGGCAAAGATCCAATCCCTGGTATCGTTATGAAAAATTTAATACATCCAAATATTAATCTTGATTATTTTATTGAGGATAACACACTTGAAACTGGTGTTGCTTTAGTTAATACCACAGGAAAGAGAGGAAATAGAGTAACTCTTTTTACAGGTGCAAATGACAAATTGACCCCAGAAGATGTTGAAAGAGCAGCTCCGGCTATAAAAGATTCCAAAGTTGTTGTGGTATGTACTGAAATTCCTATTCCAACTGTTAAGAAAGCAATTGAACTTGCTCAAAAATTTGGTGTGAAGACAATTTTAAATGTTGGCGCAATTGGCACAAAAAATCGTGAAGATGTTTTAAGTGTTTTAAAAGGATTGGATATTGTAATAATGAATGAAAGGGAAGGTGGATATTTAACAAACAGAGTTATCTCCCATATGGAAACAGGAACTCTATCAGGACTTGAACTGCGTAAACTCGGAGTAAATCACGTGATAATCACCATGGGAAAAGAAGGCACCTTACTTGTAAATGCTCATGGTGCCACTGTATTTCATAGATATGGAGTTGAGGTTGTTGACACGGTTGGCGGTGGCGATGCTTTTGTTGGAGCTGTTGCAGTCGCTATTGCTGATGGAAAATTTGTAATAGATGCCATTGATTATGGTAATGCAGCAGGTGCTCTTGTTACTACCAAAATAGGTGCACAGGAAGGATTACCAACAAAAGAAGAAATAGAAAAATTTATAGCTATAAAGAAAAAAGATGGAGAAGGAAAATCTTATAAAGAATACAATGATACGATTAAAAAACTTGAAAGAGTTGCAAATAGGATGAGAATGAATGTAATAAAAATGCTTGGATGTGCGCGTTCTGGACATCTAGGTGGTTCTCTTTCTGCCGTTGATATTATAGCCACATTATATATGCATGTGATGAAGATTGATCCCAAAAGGCCAGATTGGGAAGAGCGTGATAGATTTGTATTATCAAAAGGTCACGGCGCTCCAGCACTATATGCAGCTTTAGTTGAGGCAGGTTTCTTTCCAGAAGAAAGATTATGGACACTTCGTAAAATCGGTGGTTTATCAGGTCATCCTGATATGAAGGCAATTCCAGGTGTTGATATGACAACTGGTTCATTGGGCCAGGGTTTATCTATAGCAAATGGTATGGCTTTAGCCGCACGTATTAAAGGTTTGGATTATAGAGTTTATGTCATGCTTGGTGATGGTGAAATACAAGAAGGTCAGGTCTGGGAAGCTGCAATGACATCTTCTACTAGGCGTCTTGATAATGTCTGTGCCATACTTGATTATAATGGACTCCAGATAGATGGGTCAATTGGTGAGGTAAAATCAGGTCTTGAACCAGTTGTTGAAAAATGGAAGGCATTTAACTGGAATGTTATAGAAATAGATGGTCATAATTATGAAGCAATAGTGGAAGCATTTGAAGATGCAAAAAAGACAAAGGGAATGCCAACGATAATTATTGCAAGAACGATAAAAGGTAAGGGAGTTTCATTTATGGAAAGAAAAGTAGAATATCATGGTGTGGCACCAACAGAAGAAGAATGTCAAAAAGCTTTAAAAGAACTGGGATGTGAAGAATGGCAGAACAAGTAAAATTAACATCAATGAGAAATACCTATGGAGATACTCTTGCACGGCTTGGTGAGAAATATAAAAATTTAGTTGTTTTGGATGCAGATTTAGCAAAATCAACCCAGACGATACGGTTTGGAAAAAAATTTCCAGATAGATTTTTTGATATGGGTATAGCAGAGCAAGATATGATGGGCACAGCAGCGGGTCTTGCGGCATGTGGTATGAATACATTTGCTTCCACATTTGCCATGTTTGGTTCAGGTAGATGTTGGGAACAGATCAGAAATTCAATTGCTTATCCAAATCTGCCGGTTAAAATTGTTGTATCCCATGCTGGTATATCTGTAGGTGCCGATGGACCTACTCATCAAGCTTGTGAGGATATGTCAATACTTCGCGCAATTCCAAATATGAAAGTGGTATCTCCAGCTGACTCTGTTGAAACAGAGAAACTCATAGAATTTTTAGCAGAATATTATGATTCACCAGTTTATGTACGTCTTGCCAGGATGAATACACCAGTTGTTTTTGATAACAATTATAAATTTGAATTAGGAAAAGGATGTATTATAAAAGAAGGTAAAGATATCACACTTATATCAACTGGAGTAATGCTTTTTAAAGTTATAGAAGCTCATGAGATTTTGAAGAGAAAAGGAATAAGTGCAGAGGTAATTCATATGCCTACGATAAAACCCCTGGATAAAGAAACACTTATAAACAGTGCAAAAAAAACAGGACTGATAATCACAGTTGAGGAACATACTGTGATTGGTGGTCTTGGTTCTGCTGTTGCAGAAGTAATTTCAGAAGATTATCCGTGTTATGTTTTGCGGGTTGGTATACAGGATTTGTTTGCAGAATCAGGCGAGCCAGAGGATTTATTTAATAAATATGGCTTAAGTGTTGATGCAATAGTAAATAAAGTAGAAGAATTATTAAAAAAGAAATAATCTGGAGGAAAAAATGAGAAATAGAGTGCAAATAGTGGGAGTCATAACACTTATTTTTATTATTTTATCAGTTTGGAAGGTTTGGCCACCTTTTGATATAAAGGAC
>JAOAIN010000130.1 GCA_026414685.1 Candidatus Goldiibacteriota bacterium | reverse complement strand
TGAATTCCTCAAAAAATGCATTCAACCACTTTTTGGGAATTATACCTTCTATCCTTGGAGATAAGGAGATGAAGTGGGAAGAAAAGTGGTTGAAGCATTTTTTTCGTAATAAATTGTTTGCTTGTATCAAAAAGGTTTTTGTATAAACACTTAAACTTGGCTTCGCAAAAACCGTTTGGTTTGTATCATATCCGTGTCTCACTGATTGGTTGACCTACTTTTGCTTCATACACTTTCCTCAATGAATTCCTCAAAAAAAACTATATAATAATTTTGTATCTTAGTATTTTTGAATATATAAAAATTATCTATTTATATTCAATATAAGAAATTTTTAATAAAAAATAATGACTTTTTGAATGCAATATGTTAATTATATTAATATGAATATGTCATTATACAAACTAAATTATATCAGAAATATTTTATTTTTAATTTTTTTTCCTTTTTGTATTTTTTCCGCTGTTGTTTCAATTAGGGTGACTGAACAGTATTTAAAACAAGCAGAAGGTGTTATGTTAAATGGTTATTATAAATATGCGATGGAATTATATGATACTATATTGAAATATGATAAGGAAAATGTGGAGGCATTGATAGGTAAGGGAAATTGCTATAAGCTTTTAAATGATGAGGAAAATGCCAATCGTTATTATAAAATGGCGAAGTCAATTGACCCAAAAGTAACAATACCGGATGTGTGGAAATATAGGCAGCGGGAAAAATTAAGAGCAGGAGATAATACAGCAATTAAAAAAAGATATTATGAACTCTTTGGCATACAAAATGAGCAATTAAATATAGAAGATATCCCACTGCCTACAGGTGATACAGAGATAACAGAATACAACATAAAAGTCACAACAACCGCAAAACCTGTTACTCCGGTTGCAAAAAAACTTACACAGGAAGAACTTCTTGAATCAATGAAACAAAGACAGCTTGTAATACGCGGGGGCAGGGCAAGGATGCTATCAATGGGTGGTATAAGACACATAGTTCCTGATATGTCAACTGCCTTAGACGGAGCCGGATTTGATATTGACCCAGGTTTTTTATTTAGAAAAAAAGAGCATGTTTTTAATTTAAGTCCTCTTGCAGGATATTATTATAAAGAAAGCAAACTCATATCATCCCAAACAGAAAATCATCATGCATTGATAGTTACACCAAATAATTCCTATGGTGATGTAAGTTATCCAAATGATTTTCTATTCAGTTCAATAAGACCTGTTTACATGAATACATTAAATGTGGAACAGATGCCTTGGAGTAGAGTAAGTAACAGCGGTAATCAATTTGGTGGAATGTGGATTTTAGGTTTCAAACCATCTGCTTATTTTGGCATTGCAGGAAGATTTGGTTACGAACATATTCCATATGGCGAAGCAGTTGAAAGTCCAGGTAACACAGTAACAGGAGGTGCAACGTTTTCAAAATATGAATGGCAGGCAGGTCTTGGTTTTTGTATTCCTATAACACCTGCTTTTGATAATAAAATAGAAATAACATCTTCTTTTGGTTATTATTCACCTGAGCCAGATTTTGCAAATATTAAAAATAATTTTTTATTCAACGCTCCATACAGTTTATTTAACGGTTACACACAATCACTTAGCAAAACAGAACCCATAGTGATAACTTCTCCACCATTTTTAGCAAACAAAGAATACAAAGATATTTTTGAAGCAACTGGATATAATGTAAAAACAAATTTACATTTTATAAGTGGAAATTGTGAGCATGAAGTTTTTTTTACACTTGAAACACCGATAGATATTAAATATTACACACAGGCAGAACAGATAACAAAAGATTTAACAGGTCTTATTACAATCAGCACAATGAAATCAGAGAAAATACAGGTTGGGCATTCTTATGATTTTTCATTGAAAACAGGTTTAAGAAATGATTTTAAATATGTTGCAATAGGTGCAAGATATGAAGTAAACACGACTTCTTATTATTTTAATTCAACTCAGCTTGCAAAATTTTCACCAAGTATAGTTAATGGTTTTGTTCCTGATTTATTACTGCAAAACAGTATGCAAAAAGCATATCGGTTGTTAATAGGACTGAATATAAAGCCAGTATGGCTTATTTCATTGCCTATAGAATTTGAATATGCATTAAATGATATAAATACAGATACACTTGGTTTCTATCATATAGAGAAAATTATTCGTGTGGGTCTTGAGATACGTCTTGTCCCCTTATTTGCAATAAGAACAGGAATATCCTATGATTATAATTTAAATTCATATGCAAGGGGATATCCTTATGCTTCTGGCACACCTGAAAATCCTATACTAAATTTACTTACTTTTACGGGTGGTTTTGGTTTTGATTTGCCTTTGTTTGAATTAAATATTGGGGCTGCATACAGCAAGATTTATTATAATCCACTACCGCTTGGCATAACAACAT
>JAOAIN010000105.1 GCA_026414685.1 Candidatus Goldiibacteriota bacterium | reverse complement strand
TTGTAAAATAAAATATTAAACAAAAGATTTGAAATTTTTAAATTTATAAATATTGTTTTGATTATTATAGACCAAACAAATTTCTTTTTAAAGATAAAAAAGAAGATAGTTTCACGAAATTCTTAATAAATAAAATTTCATCCAAAAAAATTTAAGAAAAGTATGTAAAATTTTTGTTTTTTATTATATAATAATAGCCAAATAATATTATTCAGGAGGTTTATATGAGAAATAGGTTATTATCTTTTTTTCTTATCCTGTTTTTATTATCTTTTATGGCTTTTGCAGAGGAAGATCCTTTTGCAGAACTTGATTTTGGTTTTGCTAATGAAAATATGAATACAGCAGCAACATCATCTGTTAATGATGTAAATACGGGACAAACTGAAACAAGTTCTTCTGATGATATTCTTGCTTTAATTGAGTCGGAATCCAAACAGCAATCTGAGCAAATGTTATTTCCAGAAGAAAGTTCTACATTATATGATTCCACTTCGGATATTGATACATTATTATCTAAAACTGGCTCATCTACTAGCGATACTACATCGGTTTTAGAAAGTTCTAAAACATCAACAACTTCGGATATTGATTCTTTATTTGCAGAAACTGGAATATCTACTACAGAAACTGCACAAACCATACAATCTGAAAAAGATACTCAGCCAGCAGAAAAAAAACAAGATGCAAAAAAATGGATTGTTAGAAATTTGACATCTTTACCTGAAACAGGTTTTATTTATACAAAAGATGGTAAACTTGGAATGTTTAGAAATTTAAAAGATCATCTTGTATATAATATAAATACATCATCAAGTAAAAAAGATTTTGATGCTAGAAATATTAAAGATAATTGTGCAAATACTGCTTGGATTGATAATGGTAAAAACGAAGGAATAGGTGAAAATATCACATTTACTTTTGAAGAAATAACTTTTGCTCCTGTATATGAAAAAAAATACAGAGCAATAGAAGTTAATGAAATAAAAATTTTAAATGGATTTTGTAAAGATGAAGATACATGGCAAAAATATAACAGAGTAAAAAAATTAAAACTGTTACTTAATAATCAGTTAAAATACCATATAAATCTTCGTGATTCAAAAAACTGGCAAAGTATTAAACTTCCTGTACCGATTACTATAAAGTCTGGTGACAAGATAAAATTGGAAATTGTAGATATTTATCCTGAAATTAGAAACGCAAGAATTACAAATACCGCAATATCTGAAATATATTTAATTGGTGGTCCAGCAGGTCCACAGGTTGAGAATAAATATATAGCATCACATTTACTTGCAGAATAAAAAAAGAAATAATTAATAAAATTTAATATGATAAAAATCAGCTGGATTTAAAAGTAAATATGAATAGACCTCTATTTATTACTTTTTTATGGCATATGCATCAGCCGTATTATAAAAATACAGAAACAAATAAATTTATTTTACCATGGGTAAGATTACACGGTGTTAAGGATTATTATGATATGGTTGCCATTTTAAGGAATTATCCTGAGATTAAACAAAATTTCAATCTGGTACCATCTTTGTTACTACAGATAGAAGAATATATAAATGGAGTAACAGATATATTTTGGGATCTTTCAATAAAAAGACCGCAGGATTTAGATGAAGATGAGAGAGTTTTTATTTTATATAATTTTTTTATGGCAAACTGGGAAACAATGGTAAAACCATATCCTAGATATTCATTTTTATTATCCAAACGCGGTAAAAATACCACGCCTGATGAAATTAAAAAAATACATAAAAAATTCTCCGATGCCGAAATCAGGGATTTACAGGTATGGTTTAATTTAACATGGATTGACAAGGATTTTTTTATTATCTTCCCTGAGTTGAAAACAATATTTGAAAAAGGCGAAAATTTTTCAGAAGAAGAAAAAAATTTTGTTCTTGAGTCGCATTTAAAAATCCTCAAATTAATTATACCTGAATATAAAAATGCGTGGAATGATGGTAGAATAGAACTTTCAACTTCACCGTTTTATCATCCAATATTACCACTTATTTATAATACTAATATAGCTAAGCAGTGCATGCCTGGAATAAAACTTGATTTTAATTTTTCATATCCAGAAGATGCAGAAGCACAGATAAAAAAGGCATGTAATTATTTCATAGAAAAATTTGGCAAACAACCATTAGGAATATGGCCCTCAGAAGGCTCAGTGAGCATAGATGTTGTAAAGATTTTTGCCCAATCAGGATTTAAATGGTTTGCAACAGATGAAGAAATATTGAAAGAAACATTATTAATGGATGGACAAAAGATTAATGCAGATACAATTTATAAACCTTATAAATTAAATACAGAATATGGAGAAATACAATGTATTTTTAGAAATCATTTTTTATCTGATTTAATCGGATTTACATATCAGAGTTGGAATCCTGATGAAGCATCTGATAATTTTATTTATGAATTATATAAAATAAAAAATTCTCTTGATGTTACTCCAAGATGCGTGAATATTATTCTGGATGGAGAAAATGCCTGGGAAAATTATGAAAATGATGGTAAAGATTTTTTGCATTCTTTATATAGAAAATTAAGCAATAATAGCGATTTCAAGGTTGTGCCAATAAATGAAGTATTAAATTATATACAAGATAAAAGTGAATTAAAAAATATATTTCCTGGCTCATGGATAAATAAGGATTTTTATATTTGGATAGGTCATGAACAGGACAAAAAAGCATGGAAACTTTTAAAAAAAGCCAGGGAGGACCTTGTTGAGTGGCAGAAAATAAATACCCATGAAACTGAAAAAATTAAAAAAGCATGGGAGTCAATTTATATCGCAGAAGGAAGCGATTGGAACTGGTGGTATGGTGATGATCATTCTTCAAAAAATGATACTGAATTTGATAATTTATATCGTTTACATTTAATGAACGTATATAAAATCATTGGACTTGATGTTCCACCTGTATTTTATGAGCCCATACAAAAAGGTCCCCAGGCATTTGAAATGTTGCCAACAAGATTTATAACTCCTGTTATTGATGGTGAAGATACCAGTTATTTTGAGTGGCGTGGTGCCGGTGTTTATGATTTGAAAAAAGAAGGCGTCTCCATGCATCAGATGGATAAATTTATTGAGAAAGTATATTATGGTTTTAATCTTGAATATTTTTATCTGCGTTTTGACAGAAATGATTCTGCTGTAAGATTAATTGACCAAAAATTTTCTTTACTTATTAGATTTTTTGATGGGGAGAGAAAAGAATTTATTAAAATAAATATTTCTGACAATAATATTGAATCTTCGGGTATTGATATAACGAATATCTTTTTCAGTGTAAAGAATATTATAGAAATTTCTATTCCTTTTAATAATGTTTCTCATTTAATGGCAGGAAAAGAAGTTAAGTGCAGTGTATTTGTATTAAAGGATGATAAAGAAATACAAAGAATCCCAGAAAAAGGTATTTTGAGAATCTATGTGCCTGATAGAGATTTTTTCTTATATAACTGGAAAGTATGAAATCTATAAAGTGTTTAAAAATAATTCATTTTGAGTTTTTATATAGTTTTAAAATAGCATTACTATTTATAAACTAATCATGAACTATTTCAAAAAGTTTTTTTAAACTATTTATTAATGCGGAGGTTTTTATGGATGTTTTGGTTATAGGTTCTGGCGGTAGGGAACATGCACTTACCTGGGCTCTTAAAAAAGATAAAAATATAAGAAATATTTATTGTGCTCCTGGTAATGCTGGGACAGCTTTGATTGCCCAAAATATAAATATTTCTGCTGATAAAATAGATGACTTATTAAAATTTGCAAAGGAAAAAAATATAGGATTATCAGTTGTAGGTCCTGAAGTACCACTGGTTAAAGGAATAGTTAATGTTTTTTGCGATGCTGGTTTAACCATTTTTGGACCTGATAAAAATGCTGCAATGCTTGAAGGTAGCAAAGAATTTACAAAAAATCTTTTAAAAGAAAATAAAATACCAACAGCGGAGTTTGAAAGATTTAATGATTCTAGACAAGCAAAAACATATATTAAAAATAATAAAAAATATCCTGTTGTGATAAAAGCAGATGGCTTGGCTGCTGGAAAAGGAGTGATAATTTGTGAAAATGAAAATGACGCAATTGCAGCGATTGATGATATTATGAATAAAAAAATTTTTGGCAGTGCAGGTTATAGAATAATAATTGAAGAATTTTTAGAAGGGGAAGAGGCTTCCATTATCGCACTTACCGATGGCAATGAAATATTACTTTTGCCGCCTTCCCAGGACCATAAAAGAATATATGATGATGATAAAGGACCAAATACTGGTGGAATGGGTGCTTATGCGCCGACACCATTGGTTGATAAAAATCTTATAGAACAAATCAAAAGAACGATTCTTTATCCAACACTTGAAGGTTTGAAGAAGAAAAAGATAATATATAAGGGAGTTTTATATGCTGGCTTGATGATTACAAAGCAAGGACCAAAAGTATTGGAATATAATTGTAGGTTCGGAGACCCTGAAACACAATCAATTGTTCCACTTATTGATTGTAATTTATTTGATTTGTTCATTGCCTGCACAGAAGGTAAAATAAAAGACAAACAGATTAAAATTAAAGAAGGATTTGCATTAAATGTTGTGATTGCTTCAAACGGATATCCTGGTAAATATGAAGTGGGTAAGGAAATTTTTGGACTTGAAAAATTTAAAGATAGACAAGATATAATTATTTTCCATGCAGGAACAAAAATTGAAAATGGAAAAGTTATTACAAATGGTGGACGTGTTTTGAATTTTACAGGTATTGATAAAGATATAGAAAGAACAATTAAAAAAGTCTATGATAATATTAATGAAATAAAATTTGATGGTGCATATTTCAGGAAAGACATAGGAAAAAGAGCGTTGAAATATATTAGATAGTTCTAAAATAGAAATAAATTTAATTACTTTTTTATAAACTTTCTGCTGCTTTATTCAACATTATGGTTCTTACTTGCTGAATATTTTAATTTAACTTTATAAATGTTGTTTATTTTATTTCATTTTTGTATTTACAACATCTGATAGTTTTTATTTTTATATTTGTATAAATTATTAAAAAATGCAATTTTTTCTTATTTTTAGAATAAAAATTAACTTGTTATTTTATATTTGTTATGTTATTATTTACGAAATTTTAAAAATTGCAATTTTCAGGAGGCAATTATGGCGCGAGTTGTATTGAAGAATGTATGGAAAAAATATGGAAATGTAGTAGCAGTAAAAGATGTAAATATAGTATGTGAGGATAAAGAATTCATGGTACTGGTGGGACCTTCTGGCTGTGGTAAGACGACAACATTACGT
>JAOAIN010000129.1 GCA_026414685.1 Candidatus Goldiibacteriota bacterium | reverse complement strand
TAGGGGATATATTTATATACCCACCTCTTTTCCTTATTTTTCTTTTTTACCTTTTATTATCTTTTCAAGAGCATTTAGCCTTTCTTTATTCAATATTTTTAATTTTTTCAAGTGTATACCATGTCTTTCCTTATTCCCATTTTTTAAAAAATTTTATTTGACTTTTATCTTTTTCTGTATATAATTTTAGACATATAGAGGGGAATTATGATGTTCCCTTTACCAATTTACATTGGAGGCTTTTATGATGGTGAAGGTAGGCAGAATTTTATTATTTGTATCTATTTTATTTTTTCTTTTCACGCTTTGTATTTTATCTGATAATTCCATTGATGTTGAAATTTATGGTGGTATTTCAAATATAAAAATGGGTGATTATAATTCATATATTGATGCTTCTAATGATAATAATAAATCCTTGGGAATCACTTCTCTTATAAAAAAAATTGAAGCAGGATTACTTCCGGAAATGAATATATGTTACTATATAAATATGCCGCTTTTTACTCTGGGATTATATTTAAAAAATCAGTTTTTATTAATTTGGGATGCATCAAGTGTTGTGCAATGGGGTAGTGGAAAACCAGCACAGATAATAGAAGTTGATTTCAATGTATTATATACTGGTGTTGGTGCAAGAATAAATATTTCAAATAATGATTTCCCTTATTTAACTGGATTTGCTGGTATTGATGGTGGTGTATGTTATTATTTCTGGAATAAAATGTATGAGGAAGTAAATCAGGAAACAGGCGAAAATATTTATAAAATTATCAAGCAATGGTCAACAATTATACCTGGTATGAATATAGAAACAGGCATTCAATGGATGTTAAGTGAAACTATCGGTTTTGGATTAAAAGTGGGCTATAGATTGGCCAAAGGCAATGTAACTGTGAAAATCATTAATATAAATGGATGGGCAGGATTGAGCGAGAGTGAGGATAATGTAGATTATTCAGGGTTTTACAGTGGTGCTGGTTTAATTATTAAGTTCAATCCAGATTTGCGGAAATCAGGGGATGAAAAAATAGATAAAAATTCAAATTTTCCTGGATTGTCTTTATGGCTTTATAAAGAGGCAAAATCATTTTATGAAGAGGGATTATATAAACAAGCAAAAGAAAAGATTGTTGAAGCAGAAAAAATTGCAGGTGAAAACGATATGATATTAAAATTAAAGAAACAGATAGAAAAAGAGTTAAATATAGAAAATGTGGAAGAAAAGATAGTAAAACTTTTAAAACAAGCGGATGAATACCGATATAAAAAACAATTTAAAGATGCAAGAAAAATATATCAGAAGGTTATTTCGCTGGATGAGAAAAATAAACAGGCACAATTTTATCTTGAAGAGTTCAGTTTGAAAGCTAAAGAAGAATTTAAAAAAGCCAATGAAATGATGAAACAAGAAAAATTAAAAGATGCTCTTGAGAATATAAATCTTGCAATTGAGTATGGAATTGGCAAAGAAGGAGAAGATTTGAAAACTGAAATAGAGGAAAGTATTAATAAAAAGAAACAAAAGGATAAATTGTATAATGACGGAGTAGAGCATTATAGAAAAGGAGAATATGAAGATGCAATAAACAAGTGGCAACAAGTATTAAAGATAGATCCTTTAGATAAAGAAGCGCAGGAAAATATTGAAAAAGCATTTTTAAAGATAAAAGAAACGAATGAAGAAGAAAATTCAGAAGTTAGAAAAAATTTAATTGATGCAAAAAAATTTTATAATATTGGAGATTTTAATACAGCACTTGAAAAATGTGAATATGTCCTGCGTCTTTCGCCTGATAACATTGAATGTCAGAAAATAGTAGAAGAAATTAAAAAGATTCAGGAACAAAATAAGGTGGAAATAATAAGAAAAAGATAATTTTGTATGAGGTTTTTATAGAAAAGTGGGAAGTCCCATAAAATTATTTTATTTTCTCTGCTTCTCCTTTCATTGGAACAAAGATAACAGGAATTATACTTTGTTTTATTATTTTTCCATTTATCTTTTTTACCAGTAATAATTCTTGGTAAAAATCACCAACCGGTATTATTAGTCTTCCGCCTTCTTTTAATTGTTCAAGTAAAGGTTGGGGAATATCTTTTGGTGCACATGTTACTATGATTCCATCATATGGCGCATATTCTTTCCAGCCAGCAAATCCATCTCCTATTTTTACTTTTATATTTTTATATCCTAATTCTTTCAATAATTTTTCAGCATTTTTTCCCAGTTCTGGAATTATTTCTATGGTATAAACTTCTTTACATAATTCTGCCAATATGGCTGCCTGATATCCTGAGCCAGTCCCGATTTCCAGCACCTTTTCATTTCCTTTTAATTCAAGTAATTCAGTCATCAATGCAACTATATATGGCTGTGAGATTGTCTGTTCATAACCTATCGGTAGTGGATTATCGTCATAGGCATTTTTCTTAAATTTAACAGGGACGAATTTATGCCTTTCTACTTTTAACATTGCAGATAATACACGTTTATCATTTATGCCACGTGCTTTTATCTGCGTTTCAATCATTTTTTTTCTAAGAGTATAAAAATTCATATTTTCTGATTCTTTGCAGTTTATTGATAAAAACAAACACAAAGTTATAATTAATGAAAATATTATTTTTTTACCCATAAAACACCACCATCAAAATTAAGTTTATACTATTGTAACAGAAATTTAACAGAATATCATTTAAAAATTTATTGCTCGTAGAAAAAAATAATGTTAAAATTTTAAAACTGGCGGGGCGTAGCGCAGTTGGCTAGCGCGTTTGGTTCGGGACCAAAAGGTCGCTGGTTCAAATCCAGTCGCCCCGACCAGAGTATTGGAAATTTAAAAATCAAAATTTTAAATAAAAACAAGAAAATAAATATATATAAAAGAGCTTTGAAGTGACAAACAGTGATTATAGATGCTGCTCGTAAAAGAAGAAAAAATGGATTATCAAAAGTTACTGGAAAAGATGATAAAAGAACAAATTGTGAATCGTGGTGTGAATGATAGCTCAGTTTTACAGGCAATGAGAGAAGTGAAAAGGCATGAATTTGTGAGAGAGAAAGACAGGGATTATGCGTATGATGACTGTCCTGTGCCCATAGGTTATGGGCAGACAATCTCACAGCCATATATAGTTGCATATATGACACAGGAACTTGAAATAAAAAAACATATGAAAGTCCTTGAAATTGGCACTGGCTCGGGATATCAGGCTGCTATTCTTGCTAAAATGGGAGCAGATGTTTATTCAATTGAAAGAATAAAAGAACTGCATGATTTTGCCGCTGAAAATTTAAAAAAAGCAAGTATTAAAAATGTTCATTTAAAATTAGGAGATGGAACTTTAGGATGGCCAGAGGAGGCACCGTTTGATAGAATTATTATCACCGGTGCAGTACCTGAAATACCTTTTGAATTGGAAAAACAACTCAATAAAATTGATGGTGTTTTAGTGGCGCCAGTAGGGAACGTTATGTTTCAGAATATATATAAAGTGAAATATAAAAATAATATAAAAAAGTTAGAAGAAAAAATAGGTTGCATATTTGTTTCCATTTATGGCAAATATGGTTTTAAAGAAAATTAAATATAGTCGGGGCGTGGCGCAGCTGGCTTAGCGCACTTGCTTGGGGTGCAAGGGGTCGCCCGTTCAAATCGGGTCGCCCCGACCAGGATTGAAAAATAGAAATTAGAGAAAGGTAAAAAATGAAAAGAACTTTTATAATAATTATCACATGGATATTTTTTACAGTTAATATTAATACTCAGAGTGTTGATGTTGAGCATTTTTTACGATGCCCATCGGTAAATGGTGTAAGTGGTTTTGCTTATATTCCTTCTGTTTATGTGTTGCATTCAAATAAATTTAGTTTAGGACTACATAGATTTGAATTCAAGGCAAATTATGGGTTATTTGATATACTTGAAGCGGGTGTGTATTTTGACTTTTCATCTTCTTCCAATTTATTTGATATTTTGAAAAATGGTAAATTAAATTTAAAATTACAATTATTAAATGAAGAGCAATTTTTTCTATCTTCTGTAATTGGAATTGAGCAATGTCCATTAAATATCTTTGAACAAATAATAGACGAAGATTGCAATATATATTTTGCTGTTTCAAAAAAAATACTAGATGCCAGTATTACAGTTGGGTTAGAAAAAAATTTGACTGGATTAGACCCTGATATAACTGATGCGGGTTTTTTTATTGCAGTTTCAAAAGTAATATATGATACAATATTACTCGTTGCAGAATATGAAAGAGGTATTTATAACGGTGGTTTTAAAATAAGTATGAATTCAAATATTACCATTGACTTTTTTGTTAGAAATATAAACAAATTGAGCGTTGCAAATTCTTTTGGTGATTTTCTACAAAATTATTTTATATTCGGTATTGATTATATTCAGTGAACTCATGGATAAAATAAAAGGATATCATCTTTTAGTAAAAGGACATGTGCAGAGAGTCGGTTATAGATCTTATTGTCGTGAAAAGGCAAATAAACTTGGTTTGAAAGGTTATGTAATGAATCTTCCCGATGGTGATGTTGAAATTGAAGTGTATGGCGATACAGAAAAAATAAAAGAATTTATTTCTGAAATAACTAGAAAGGATATGTCATTTTATGTTTTTCATATAACTTTGGAAGAATTAACAGAAGAAAAAAATTATAAAGATTTCAGTATAAGATTTTATTAAAAAGGGAATAATTATGAAAAAAAAATCCATCAAAAAGATAAAAGAGAAATTAAATGATGATAAAAATTTAGAAAAAAATATTGTATTTGAACCGGAAGAAGCAATGTCAGAAGAAAACAGAGACGAAGAAGAAGTTATAGAACAGAATGATGAATATAGTTATGAAGATTCCGGAAATAAAGAAGTGCGGGATTCTTTAAAGATTTATTTTGATGAAATAAGAAATGAAAAAGTTTTAACTGCAAAAGAGGAAAAAATATTGATAAGAAAGGCTCAGCGGGGAGATAAAGAAGCAAGAGAAAAAGTAATAAAGGCAAATTTAAAACTCGTGGTAAAAATTGCCAGACGTTATGAGTATTTTGGTATTCCATTGATTGACCTAGTTGAAGAAGGTAATATGGGGTTAATGAAAGCAATAGAGAAATTTAAACCTTCCATGGGATATAAATTCAGCACTTATGCGACCTGGTGGATAAAACAATCCGTAAACAGGGCAATTGCCAATCAGAGAAACACAATTAGAATACCCATACATATACTTGATATATATCATAAATATCTTAAATATATTGAAAAAGAATTAAGAGCTAAAAATCTTTATCCTTCCAAAGAAGAAATAGCACGAAAGTTAAAAATAACCCCAGTAAAACTTGATGAGATATTAAATATTATTAAAACACCAAAATCAATTGATATGGAATATGAAAGCGAAGATTCGGATTCAGGTAAAACATTAAAGGATGTCATAGAAAATACCGCTTATGATAAGCCTGATGAAGATTTCCTGGATAAAGAGAGAAAAGAAAAAATACTTAAAATTATTTCAAATTTAAAACCCAAGGAGCAACGTGTTATTATTTATAGATTTGGTTTAAACAATGATAATGTTTTAACATTGGAAGAAATAGGTAAAATGTTGGGTATAACAAGGGAGAGAGTGAGGCAAATTGAAATTGCAGCCATAAAAAAGCTCAGACAATTAATAAAAAATTCAGATTTTAAAATTTAATTTATTGGAGGAAATTCGCTATGGAAAAAAAGCTTAAAAGTGTTATCAGAGATGTCCCAGATTTTCCTAAAAAGGGTATTATTTTTAAAGATTTAACTCCTATTTTTAAGGATAAAAAAATATTTAAATCTTTAATTGATTATTTTTATAAAAGATATAAAAATAAAAAGCCGGATGCAATTGTGGCTGTTGAATCTCGCGGTTTTATTATAGGTGCTGCGCTTGCATATAAACTTGGAGTCCCTTTTGTTCCAGCCAGGAAACCTGGCAAACTCCCTAGAGAAACCTATAAAGTTACATATTCACTTGAATATGGGGAGGATGCTCTTGAAATTCACAAAGATGCACTGAAACAAGATGATAAGGTGTTGATAATTGATGATTTACTTGCAACTGGTGGAACTGCAAATGCAGTTGCTTCGCTGGTAGAAATGGCAAATGCAAAAGTTATGGAAATTGCATTTATTGTTGAACTGGATTTTTTAAATGGCAGAGAAAAATTAAAAGGCAGAAAGGTATTTTCCATAGTCCATTATTAAATCAATAATCTAAATACTTTTTTTATTATTTTTCCATTTCTCTATAAATTTTTTTGAATTTCTTTTTGTGTTTTTCAAAAATATTAATTAATTTTTTGAATTGCTCGGGAGTTAAAATTTCTTTTATTTTAAGCATCTGTTCAGTTCTTATAACCATCATTTTTTTCTGATTTGATGAAATTTCATCTATAAGTTTATTGATTTTATCTCTGTCTGGTTTTGTTTTTTTAAATTCGTTTTGTAAAGCATCCATTGATTTTTTTATTTCTTTACGTGCATTCACTATGTCTTTTTTTGCATCATCTCTTATTTGCCTTATTTTTTCTATTTGCTCACCAGAAAGGTTTAATTTTTCAGAAAGATGAAGAATTCCTTCCATTCCAAATGATGTTTTATTCATGCAAAGTGGTGGCGGTGTTTTTTTGCATCGTAAATCTTTGTCAAAATCAGCTGGATTATACTGCTCTCCTGCAATAATAAAGCATGTAAGAAATAAAAAAATCACTGTAAAGACCAAATGAAATTTAATTTTCATGATTTGCCTCCTTTTAATCGTTGTTTAATATAGTAAGAAGATTATTTGAATAATTTTCTTCTATATTTATGTTGTATATATCATAAAGAAATTCATCAATGCTGTTTTGATTTTTATTGAATGTGATGCTAAAAAGTAACATCCCAAGTATTATTAATACAAATGTGGCGGAAAATGCTAATGCTTTTTTATGCTGTAATATATAATTAAGCCAACTATTAGTTTTAGTGGATTTTTTAATTTTTTGTAATAGTTCTGGTGGCGGACATTGCATTGCATCTTTTAATCTGGATTTAACAGCTACTAATACTTCTCTTTCTTTTTTACATATTTCACAGGAATGTAAATGATTTTCTATAAATTTTTTTGCATCTTCATCAATTTCATTATTTAAAAAGTCATATAAATTATCAATCACATAATTACAATCCATTATTTTACTCCTTTATCCTGTTTTTTAATTTATTTATTGCGCGGTTTATCCTTGATTTTACTGTTCCAATATTTATATTCAATATTTCCGCGATTTCTTTATAGGAAAAGCCAGCTATTTCTGCAAGAAGAAGTGGTATTTTATGTTCTGTATCAAGCATTGCAAGCAATTCATATAAATCATTTTTAAAAAACATATTTTCTTTTACACCTAATATTTCTATTTTTTCATTATGTAATTTATTGCTGCGTATAAAATCAATAGCCTTATTTACAGTCATTCTGTAAAGATATGTTTTAATGTCACTTTCTCCACGAAAAGAATTCAATGAATGAAATAATTTTACAAATACATCATGTGTGATATCTTCGGCCTCGGCTTTATTACGTAATATGCCAAGAGCAATGTTATATACATATTTACTATGTTTTTTATAAATTTCATCAATTTTTAAATTCATTTTTTCTCATCGTTTATAATTTTGACGGATAAAAATATCCATTTGTTCCATTGAAGCATTATATCAAAATTTTCATTGATATTTGCAATGTGTTTAAGGTTTTATGCAATGTAAATATTAGAAATTTTAAAATTATTTTCATTGATAGATTTTTTATTATAACTTTTCCCTGATGAAAAATTAAGAATTTTTATTAAAGTATATATAAAATTCTTGCATACATATTTTAAGTATGTTAATATTTATTCATCATGATAAAAGGTATTGGTGTGGATATATGTGACGTCAGGAAACTGAAAACAGCTATACAGAGAAGTAAAAAATTTTTAACACGCGTTTTCAGTGAAAGAGAAATACAGTATTGTAAGAAAAAGAAAAATGCGGTGATGCATCTTGCTGGAAGATTTGCAGCAAAAGAGGCGTTTATAAAAGCGGTTTCAGATAAAACAATAAAATTAACAAACATTGAAACCGTAAATGATAAAAGTGGTAGACCCGATATAAAGATGACAAAGAAAATAAAACAGATTTTAAAAAAGAAAAACGCCAGTAGGATTAATTTGAGCATCTCACATACTGATTCAACCGCTGTTGCTGTTTGTGTGATTTTATAAATGACATTAAAAGGGGCAAAAATTTATGTATCTTGTCACCGCTTCTGAAATGAAAGAAATAGATAGGCAGACAATTGATAAATATGGTATTCCCCCATCCATACTCATGGAAAATGCAGGCATAAATACTGTTTCTGCAATCTTAAATGAGTTTGGTAGTGTTGCATTTAAAAAGATCTATGTGTTTTGTGGTGATGGCAATAATGGTGGAGATGGTTTTGTCATAGCGAGACATTTGAAAAGTGAGGATGCTGTTGTTCATATTGTTTTTTGTGGTGACGAAAAAAAATTATCGGCTGAATCATTGATTAATTATGAAGCAGCAAAAAATTATGGTGTTGAAATATTTAAAATTTCTTCATTTGAAGATATTGAATCAATAACTGATGATATAATAACCTCTGATATAATAGTTGATGCTTTAATTGGTACAGGATTAAAAAGTGAAGTAAAAGATTTAATGGCAAAGATTATTTTATTTATCAATAATCTCGGTAAATACACGGTTGCAGTTGATGTCCCTTCTGGCGTTGACTCTGATACAGGAAATGTAATGGGCGTAGCTGTATATGCTAATCTTACCGTTACATTTGGTTTACCAAAAATAGGTATAACAATATATCCTGGTCTTGCTCATGTCGGTAAACTCATAGTTGCAGATATTAATTTTCCACCTTCACTTTTATCAATTCCACGAAAAAATATACTTGTTACATCAGAACTTATTCCACCTTTGCTCCCATTTAGACCACCGAATGCAAATAAAGGATATTTTGGTCCTATTTTGATCATAGGTGGTAGCAGGGGTATGGGTGGAGCTGTTTCCCTTGCTGCGAAAGCTGCTTTAAAAACAGGGGCTGGTATTGTAACTGTTGCTGTCCCTGAAACCCTTCATGATTCAATAAAAGCCTCATCAGATGAAGTTATTGTTGCTCCATTAAAAGAGACTGAGGATGGTTTTATTAGTGGTGATAATTTTAAAAGGATTATAGAATTGGCTGAAAAAGCAAAGGTGATTGTAATTGGACCAGGTCTTGGAAGAAAAAAAGATACCCAGCAACTAATATTTAAATTGCTTCAGGAAATTGATAGACCTTTGATCATTGATGCCGATGGAATAAATGCTGTTTCAGAAGATAAAAAATACTTGAAAAATATTAAAAAAGATGCTATTATTACACCACACTTAGGTGAGATGGCACGTCTTACAGGTATAGCAATAGAAGAAATTATAAAGGATAAAATAAAAGTTATAAAAGAGTTTATAAAAGAATTTAAAATAAATGTTCTTTTAAAAGATGGTAGATCAATAGTTGGTGATGTTGAAGGAAATATCTATATAAATACGACAGGTAATTCAGGAATGGCAACTCCTGGAACAGGTGATGTTTTATCGGGTATTATTGCTGCCCTAACTGCTCATAACATACCTTTATATCAGGCGGCTATTGTTGGTAATTTTATTCATGGATTATCTGGTGATTTGCTTTTAAATGAGATGAGTGAAGAAGGTATAATAGCAGGAGATATTATTAATAAAATACCTGTTGCAATAAAAAAATTAAGAAATAAATAATAATTAAGGAGGTTTATCATGGTTGTTCCTATATTGTTGATTCTTATCATATTGCTTTTTATTATTATGTGGGGTTGGATAGTTTTATTATTTATTGAGAATGCAAAAATAAAATCCAAAATAGAAGAATTGATAAACCAGCCATTAACAGTGGAACAAAAAGAAGAACTGGATAATTTACAATTAGATCTTGATACAAATGCATACAGGGCTAAAAATGCAAAACTTGTTGTTTTGATTTTTGCATTTATTTTTCTTGTAAGTGTTTTTGTGATTTTATGGCTTAATAAACAATATCAATTATTTACCTATGAAGGGTTGCTTTCCAATCTTAAATTAAACATGCTGATCATAATATTGTTTTTTACTCCCGCTTATATCGGCTTGGAATTGATAAGTAATACAGAAGGGGCATCCGGTGATATTGCTGCCAAATTAAAGTTGGCCGAAGAATTAAAGCCAGGGGAAGAAGTTGAAGTATAAATATTTTTTTTTGTTTTTTATGTTTATTTTTACTGGCTGTGTTTCGGTCCCAACAGTAAAGGAAAATAAAATACTTGAATTTTCTATAAAACCTGATAAAGGAATCAAGCCAGGTATTTATGTAACTGTCATTGTGAAAACAACCGATGATGTGGAAAATGTGTATGGTTGGGTTGATGTATTTGGCTCTCCCAAGGTAACATTAAAATATCATAAGGAAAAAAATATATGGTTTTATGTTTTTCCTATTCCTTTAAATGCTTCCATCCCACAGGGTGAATATATTGCTAAAATAGAAGCTGTTACAAAATCAGGCGATAAGTTTTATGCTGAAAAGAAAGTGAGTACTTATTAATAATCTTTTATTTTCTATGGGGTGTAAGAATGAGCAGGAAAAAAATAAAAAAAGATAATGAGTCAATTATACAAAATGAAATTAAATCTGAACAGATGCCAGTGATTGAGCAAAAAGAAAAATCAGGCAGTGAAAAAATAATATTTTTTATTTTAATAGTAGCAATTTTAATTTTTATTTATAAAGCGATTGATTATTATACCGGCTGGGGAAATATGGATAAGGTTGTAAAACGAGAGATTGAATCAGCGGAAAAAAATTCTATTTATAAAAGATATGATACTGCAATTAAAATTTATCAAAATCTTTTAAAAAGACTTGCAAATGATGAAAAATTTTCTGAACAGATAAAACAGATTCGTTTAAATCTTGCAAAAACATATAAAGATGCAGAAAAATACATAGATGCCATTGATATGTATTCAAAATTGGTTGAAGAATATAAAACAATAAATAATGATATGTATGCGTGGTTACTTCTTGAACTTGGCGATTGTTATAATAATATATTGAATACTACAGAAGCCATAAAGATATATGAAAATGTTATAAAAAGTTTTCCTGATTCTGATTGGGCTGCAGAGGCATATTTTGGAATTGCTGAAGCGTATAAAAATAAAAAGGATTATAATAATGCTATTAAATATTATGATTTAATTGTTAAAAAATATGATAAAGGTTTTTTAAGTGCAGAAGCATTGACAAACAAAGGAAAAATTTTTGAATCAGAAGGAAAATACAAAGAAGCAATACTTGTTTATAAAAAAGTGGTTGATGAATTTCCTGAAATTGTATCTGAATATGCCAGGATGCGACTTCAAACATTACCACAGCAAATGAATCAAAAATGAGAGAACAGCAATTTATTTCATTTATAAAACAAAACTCCACGATTTTAAATGATAACATAATAAAATCAATTGGCGATGATTGTGCCGTCATGAAAAGTATTCCCGATAAATATTTTTTAATTACAACAGACGCTCTTTGTGAGAAAAATCATTTTGATAGGAGATATTTTTATCCAGAAGAGATAGGTGCAAAAGCAATAGCTGTCAATATTTCTGATATCTGTGCCATGGGTGGGATTCCCGCTCATTGCCTTATATCAATAGGATTTAATAAAAAAGAAAAACAGAAATTTATAAACAGAATTTATAATGGTATAATTTCATATTCAAAAAATTATGGTATTGACATAATAGGTGGAGATACAGTTGGCTCTAATACTCTTTTCATATCTGTTGTTTTAATTGGATTTATTAAAAAACAAAATATTTTATATAGAAGTGGAGCAAAGCCAGGAGATAGTATTTATGTTACTGGTTTTCTTGGCGATTCAGCTGCTGGACTTGATGTTTTACTAAAAAAGGGAAGAAAAAATTTAAAAACATATGAATATTTTCCTATTAAAAAACACCTTGTGCCTACGCCAAAATATGTTGAATCAAGAGTTTTGTCAGAAAGCAAACTGGTAAATTGTTGCATTGATATTTCTGATGGATTGATAAATGATTTAATGAATATAACATATGAAAATAAATATGGCGCTGAGATTTGGACGGATAGGATACCTATATCATTTTCTACTATGAATATAGCAAAACAATATAAAAAAAATCCATTGGATTATGCTTTATACGGTGGAGAAGATTATGAATTATTATTCACTGTTTCTTCAAAAAATAATAAAAAGTTTTTTGATTATATTAAAAAAAATGGTTTAAATGTTTTTGAAATAGGTAAGATAATTAATAAGAGAGAAATAATTTTAAATGAAAATGGTAAAAAGAGAAAGCCTGAATTAAAAAAAATTTGGAATCATTTTGTATGAAAATTAAAAAAAATTATATTTTATATAAAAAATATATTTCTTCATCTCCAGAGGATACAAAAAAAATAGCACAGAATTTAGCAAAAGAATTTAAAAAAGGAGATATTGTTGCTCTTATTGGACAACTAGGTGCCGGAAAAACATGTTTTATAAAAGGAATTGGAAAGAGTTATGGTATACCAAATAATGAAATAGCAAGTCCTACTTTTGTTTTACTCAGGATTTATAATGGCAAAAAAAGCATATATCATTTTGATCTTTATAGAATTAAGGATTATAAAGAACTTGAAAATATCGGTTATAGAGAATTCTTGACTTTTGCTGATTTAATTGTGATAGAATGGGCGGATAAACTCAAGGAAATTTACTATGATTTTAATTGGATTATAAAAATTGATTATATTTCAAAAAAACAAAGGGAAATTAAAATATATAAAAGATAAATATATTTTTTTACAAGTTTTTTAAATGTTGAATAATAATTTAATTTAAAGGGAATTAGTATGATTAAATTACTTGTGGATACATCAGGGAAAGAAATAGGTATAGGTTTATTCAAAGATAAAAAATGTTTATATGAAGAATATAAAATAGCAGAAAAGACCTATAACAGGATAATTATGCCTTTGATTGATGACGCAATCAAAAAAGGCGGAATAAATATAAAAGATATAAATTTATTTGGAGTCACTTTAGGTCCTGGTTCTTTTACAGGTATAAGAGTAGGCGTTGCTGTTATGAAATCATTGAGTCAGGTTTTAAATAAAAAGTTTTATGGAATACCAGTGCCTGATATACTCGCAGAAACTGTTAGGGCTAATTATGAAAAAGTTGTTTTAATGGATGCGGGTAGACAGGAATTTTATTTTGCGAGGTATAATAATAAAGATAAAATAAATTATGAATTGTTAGATACTAGCGGATTAATCAAGAAAATAAGAAAAAATGATGTGATAATTTTTCTTGAAAGTGATTCATATGTTAAGGAATTTGTTTTAAAACAATTTAAAGATAATATGGTAATAACCCATTCTCACATAGATATAAAAATTTTTAATGATATAATTGATAAAAATAGAAATGGAATAGATAATTTTATTCCGGTTTATATTAGACAGCCAGATGCGGAAAAAAATTTAAAGAGGAGTAAAAATGAATAGGTTTTTCACAATATTAAAAACCGGTATAAGCTGTGCTGCTATTATTTCTATTATTCAAACTTTGGCTCACTGGTTTTTTATTGAAAAGTTTGAAGAGTTTTATAAATATTCTCCATTTATTATTATTTTATTGAAAATTGGTATTATAAATCTTATTATTTATTTACTTTTTTCTTTTTTGATATTCAACTTTTTTAATTATATCCCAGGAAATTTTCTTTCAAAATCATTTGTTTTGATGTGTTTTTTTGTGATTTTCAAGACGGTTCCTGTTGTTTTGAATTTATTTTTTTCTTCTAATATTGATTTAACTTTTGTTTTGATTGTTGGACTTATGAATTTGCTCTCTGATATTATTTCTGCCTTTGTGTTTACGGGTATGTTTTCAGAATCTGATACACTAAAAATGTAAACAAGAATTAGAATTCAATTGTCTAATTATCATATTACAGTTATATATCATTTATATGGAGGTAATTAAATTGAAAAAGATTTTGATTTTATTAGTGATTGTAAACTTAACGTCAATTTTATTTACTCAGGAAATAAATGAAATAAAGCAGGGGGGTAACACTATAAATATTCAAGCAAAAAAGAAGTTGTATTTGCAAACAGGTGCTATTGAATCTTTTGAAGGAAATAAATATGTTTTAAGAAAAATATCCAGTAAAATTGAGTTTTTTATTAATGATGCAACATTGATTTTGCTGAAGAAGCCTGGAGTTTTTTCTGATATAAAAGAGAAAAATTATCTAGTTATAAAAGGTCCGCATAATAAAAATACAATACTTGCAAATTCAGTTTATATTTATAAAGATAAAGAAGAATACAATCTTTTTCTTGATGATAGCAAAACTTTAGAAGTTCAAACAAAGTATTCATTTCAATTAGAAGGTTTTGTAAAACAGACAGAGCCATTTTTAATAATAATGGTTGATGGTAAAGAATATATTGTTTCTTATGATGAGGATACCAATTTTATCACAAATAAAATAGGAAAAAAAGATGATATAAAAATAGGGGACAGCGCAACGCTGTATTTTGATAAGATAATAAGTATCAGATACGATAATTATCCTGTAAAGATGATAATTAGCAAGATAAGGGCAGAATAACTGGAATTTATATTTAAGATTTACAATTTTTGAATTAATCAGATAAATATAAAATTTATTATTAATACTTTGACATCAAGTTATGGAATAACCTATAAATATAGGTTTGATATATTAAATATACAAATTTTGTAAATGTAATTAATAGGATTAAATTAAACCAGATTTTAGTGATTGCAAAAATAGAATTAATGAATAATTAGGTTAAATTTCATTTTAAAAAATACTTTTTTACATTGTGAAACTTAAAATTGAATTACTTTATTTTATAATTGAATTCAAAATTAATTTACCTATAATATAAAAGAATTAAAAAATAATATATTTCAGAAGGTTTAATGGATAATTCTGATATAATCAAAAATAACATAGAAAAAATACGTTCAAATGTTTTATTATTTGGATTTGATATAAAGATTATAGCAGTAACAAAAACTGTCTCTTTAGAAAATATTGAAAAAGCAATTGAATGTGGCATAGCAGATATAGGAGAAAATAAAGTCCAAGAGATGCTACCTAAAATTGAAATATTAAAAAACAAATATAAAAATTTAAAATTTCATTTTATCGGGCATCTGCAAACAAATAAAGTGAACAAAATAATAGGTAAGGTTGATTTAATACAATCGGTTGATAGTTTTAAACTTGCAGAAAAAATTTCAAATTATGCTGAAAAGTTGAATATTATACAGGATATTTTACTTGAATTGAAAACATCAGATGAGGAAACAAAATTTGGTATCAAATTAGAAAATATATTCAGAGAATATGAAGCAATTAGTAAACTTAAAAATATCAGAATAAAAGGCATAATGACAATGGCGCCGTATTTTGATAATTCTGAAAAGTCAAGACCGTATTTTAAAAAAGCAAAAAATATTTTTGATGAAATAAAAAAAAGATATGAAAATTCAGATTTTGGAATACTTTCAATGGGAATGACCAGTGATTATCTAATTGCGCTGCAAGAAGGTTCAAATATGATAAGAATAGGAACAGGTATCTTTGGAAAACGGGGTTTATGATGATTAAAATTGGATTTATTGGTGTCGGTAATATGGCAAAGGCTATTATACAAAGTTTAAAAAATTCATCAAATAATTTTATCATTGGCGGATTTGATATAAATAAAAATTTTAAAAATACATGTAAAAATTTAAAAATCAAACAGTATAGTTCAAATTCAGAACTTGTTAAAAGTTCTGATACTATTTTTTTATCTGTTAAACCGCAACAGGTTTCTGATGTTTTATCTGAAATCAAGCAAGTAATAAAAAATCAAATGCTTATATCAATTGCAGCAGGAGTGTCAATCGGAAAAATACAAAAATTGTTAGGGAAAAAAATTCCTGTTATCAGAGTTATGCCAAATACGCCTGTTTTAGTGGGTGAAGGTGCATGTGGATATTCTTTTTCAAAAGAACTAAATGTTAGGCAAAAAAAAATAGCAGAAAAAATTATTAAATCATTCTGTAAAATTTATTTTTGTGTTAAAGAGGCAGATATTGATGTTATTACTTCATTAAGTGGCAGTGGCCCTGCTTACTTTTTTTATATAATAGAAGCAATGATTGAACAGACAAAAGCGTTTGGATTTGATGAAACAAAGGCAAAGATGCTTATCGCTCAGACACTTACGGGTGCAGGTAAATTACTTTTAACAACAGGAGAAGAGCCATCTATTTTGCGTCAAAGAGTCACATCAAAAGGTGGCACAACAGAAGCCGCTTTAAAGATCTTTGAAAAAAATAGATTGAAAGAAATTATTAAAAAGGGTATATCTGCAGCGTATAAAAGAGCAAAAGAACTTAGCAGATGATAATAATTATCAATTTAATCCAGGCAATTGCAACTATTTATATTTTCTTGATAATTATAAGAGCTTTAATGTCCTGGATAAAATCAGAAGTTTTATATGCCCATAGTTCATTTTTTGCGTTTGTTTCTGTGCTGACAGATCCATTTTTAAATCTTATAAGAAGATTTATACCACTTATTTACCGCGGATTTGATTTCAGCACTGTTGTGGCAATTTTTATAGTTGAAATATTAAAAAATGCAATAATTTTCTTATTAACAAAGTTATTTTGAAATGTTTTTTGATAATAAAAACGAAAATATTATATTAAAAATTAGAGTTATCCCAAATTCTAAAGAAAATTGTATAAAAGAAATCATAGGTGATACATTGAAAATAAAAATAAATGCGCCGCCTAAAGAAAATAAAGCGAATAATGAACTTATCTGTTTTTTAGCAGAAGTTCTACATATCAAAAAGTCAGATATTGAAATTATAAAAGGATTAAAATCAAGAGAGAAATTGATTGAAATAAAGAATATAAATAAAGATGTTCTTTTAAAAGAAATTTATGCACAAAGTAATCGTATTAATAAAAAGTAAAGATAAATATATTTTCCAAGATGTAAATAAAGTAATTTTACGAAAAATATAAAAATTGCATAAAATCTTGTATTCGCAGAGTTTACACATTTAAAGGATGAATTATGAATAGTCTTAGTTTATTTTTATTTATAGATAAATTACATGGAATACGGTTAGTAAAAATAAAGGAGGTTATTTTATGAAAAAACAGAAAAAAACAGCAAAAAGTTTAAAACAGATGATACAAGAATCAGCAAAAAAGATAAAAAAGCAGTTGCCTAATTTTACACCAACTGTAGGTATTATTCTTGGAACAGGTCTCGGTGCTTTAGCAAAGGAAATAAACGTGAAAAAAGAAATACCTTATAAAAATATTCCATATTTCCCACTTTCAACCGTTGAAACACATACAGGCGTTCTCATTTTAGGCGAGATGGCTGGTAAAAAGGTTGTTGCTATGTCCGGCAGATTTCATAGATACGAAGGTTATACAATGCAACAGATAACATTTCCTGTGCGTGTTATGAAGGAACTAGGTATAAAATATCTTCTTATTTCAAATGCAGCCGGTGGGATGAATTTATCATATAAAGCAGGACAACTCGTTATTATAGAAGACCATATTAATTTTATGGGAGATAATCCCCTGATAGGACCAAATGATAATGATTTAGGACCGCGTTGGCCAGATATGATAGAACCATATTCTAAAGAACTAATAAAAATAGCAGAAGAAGCAGCAAAAGATTTAGATATACCTATTGCAAAAGGTGTATATATCGGAGTTACAGGCCCTAATCTTGAAACCAGGGCTGAGTATAGAATGATGAGACAATTTGCTGATATGGTTGGTATGTCAACAGTGCCAGAAGTTATTGTTGGAGTTCATTGCGGATTAAAGATTTTAGGGATTTCAGTTATCACAGATATGTGCGATCCTGATAATCTTGAACCAGCTGATATAAACAGAATAATAAAAAATGCTCAAGAGGCAGAACCCAAATTAACAAAACTGATGAAAGAAGTAATAAAAAGAATTTAATATATTTTTATTATGGATAATTATAAAATTTTCTGCAAATCACTTTTGTTAAAAGGTTAAAGGACAGTATATAATATATACAGGAGGTATTATGAAGGATATAACCCCAATAGAATGGAAAAACGGTGTTTTGAAAGTTCTTGATCAGACACTTCTTCCAAAAGAAAAGAAATATATAATCTGCAGAACATATAGGGATGTTGAAAAAGTAATAAAAGAGATGAAATTACGTGGCGCCCCGCTTATTGGGATTGTTGCTGCTTTTGCAATAGCAATGGAACTGAAAAACAGCAATTTCAGTAATTATACATCTTTATATAATAAAGTTCAGCATATTTCAGATGTTTTATTAAAAACTCGTCCAACAGCGGTTAATTTAAAGTGGGCATTGAACAGAATTATGACAGTAATGGAAAGAAATAAAGAACGTCGTATACACAGTTTAAAGGAACTTTTAATTTCAGAGGCAAATAAAATTTACAAAGAAGATTATGAGAGTAATAAAGCAATTGGTTCATTTGGTGCTGAATTAGTAAGAGATAATGACAGGATTTTAACACATTGTAATGCCGGCGCGCTTGCTACTTCAGGTTATGGTACTGCAATAGGTGTTATAAGAGCAGCATTTGAAAGAAAAAAGAAAATAACCGTATTTGTTGATGAAACAAGACCATATCTGCAGGGAGCAAGATTAACAGCATGGGAATTATCTGAACTGGGCATACCGCATTATCTTATAACAGATAATATGGCAGGTTATTTTATGTATAAGGGTATGATAGATGTTGTGATTGTGGGCGCAGACAGGATAACCGCAAACGGTGATGTAGCAAATAAAATAGGAACATATACACTCGCAGTTCTTGCATACACTCATAAAATACCTTTTTATGTTGCTGCACCTGCCTCTACAATAGATTTTTCCTTAAAAAAAGGAGATGATATACCTATAGAAGAACGTGATGAGAAAGAGGTAAAGATGATAGCTGGCAGAGACATAACAACAAAAAAGACAAAAGCGTTGCATCCTGCTTTTGATATAACTCCTGCAAGATATATAAGCGCAATAATCACTGACCATGGAATTATCAGGGCGCCTTTTGATATTAATCTTGAAAAGGTATTTTTAAACAAGGAGAATAATATTAATCTATGACACAATGGATAGATGATAGATATTGTTTTGCCTGCGGTGAAAAAAATCCAATAGGTATGCATTTGAAATTTACAATCAACAATGACATGATTGAAACCCGGTATGTTTTTCCAAAAGAACTTCAGGGTTATAAAGATTTTGTCCATGGTGGTATGATATCTTTACTTTTGGATGAAGTTATGGTAAATTTACCATGGCAAAGATTTAAAATTCCTGTTGTAAGTGCGGAACTTAAAATAAAATTGAGAAAACCTTTAAAAGTTGGAGATGAAGTAATTGCAAAGGCACATATTGAAAAACAAAAAGGTCGTATTTTTATAATAAAAAGTAAATTGATAAAAGAAAAAACAAATGAATTGATAGCAGAAGCTGAATCAATATGTTTGAGGATAGAAGCAGAACAGATAAATCCATAGAAAGGAGGTGAAATAATGGGTTGTGGAAAGAAGAGACATCGCTGGAAAATGAAAACACATAAAAGAAAAAAACATCGCAGAAAAATGAAATTTTTATTAAAGAGATAAAGAATATTTTTATTTTCTTTGGAGGAAATAATGTCAGGTCATTCAAGATGGGCTACGATAAAGAGAAAAAAAGCAGCAGCTGATGCCAAAAAGGGTCAGACTTTTACAAAGTATATTAGGGAGATTATTGTCGCTGCCAAATTAGGCGGTGGCGATCCGGCTACTAATGCTAGATTGAGAGCTGTGCTTGAAAAGGCAAAGGCAGTCAATATGCCTGCTGATAATATTAAAAAAGCAATTCAAAAAGGTACAGGTGAACTGCCAGGTGTTAATTACGAAGAAATTACATATGAAGGTTATGGCCCTGGTGGAGTTGCTTTGTTGATAAAAGTAACCACTGATAATAAAAACAGATCTGCAGCAGAGATAAGAACCATACTTTCTAAAATGGGTGGTTCCATGGCTGCTGTTGGTTCAACTGCTTGGCAATTTGAACAAAAGGGTTATATTTTAGTGCCAAAAGAAACAATCGGTGAGGATGAGTTAATGGAAATTGCGCTTGAGGCAGGAGCTCAGGATATAATAAACGAAGAAACTGGTTATGAAATAATAACACAACCACAGGATTTTGAAAAAGTGAAAAAGGCATTAGATGATAAATCGGTTAAATATATTACAGCAGAAATAACAATGGTTCCAAAAAGTTATGTGAAATTAGAAGGAGCACAAGCAGAACAGATGCTAAAACTAATGGATGCTCTTGAAGAACATGATGATGTGCAGAATGTTTATGCCAATTTTGATATACCGCAGGAAGTTATGGATAAGATGAGTGCTGAGTAAATATAAGTAGAATGAAATATTATTACTCTTTAAATGATTATTTTAGACAAAAATATAAAACAAGAGTCCAGAAGATAACTATATCACTTCCTTTTACCTGCCCTCATGGCAGGTGTTCTTATTGTTATGATGGTTCAAAACCTCCATATAATGATATTTTTTTGCCTTTAAAAACACAGATAGAAAATGGCATAAATTATGGTAAAAAAAGATATGGTAGCAATACAAAATTCATTGCCTATTTTCAATCCTATTCAAATACCAATAAGCCATTTGATGAATTAAAAAAATATTATGATGAGGTTTTGAATTACAGTGAAATTGTAGGAATATCAGTCGGTACAAGACCTGATTGTCTTGATGATGAAAAACTTACACTCATTGATTCTTATGTAGATAAAAATATGGATATGTGGATTGAACTTGGATTACAGAGTGCAAATGAAGCCACCTTAAACAGGATAAATAGAGGACATACTGTGCTGCAATTTGTGGAAATGTTTGGGAAAGTAAAAAAGACAAGGATTAAGACCGTTATTCATATAATTATTGGTTTGCCTGGAGAAGATAAACACGATTTTCATAAAACTGCAAAACTAATTTCAACTTTACATCCTTTTGGGGTTAAAATACATCCGCTTTATATAGTTGATAAAACACCACTTGCCATCGAATACAAAGAAAGACCGTTTAAGTTATTGAATTTGGAAGAATATATTGATAATTTAACCGATGTTATAGAAATTTTACCATCCGATATTGTTATAATGCGTTTCACTGCAGAAGCGCCTCAGGATATGTTAATTGCACCTGAATATTGTAGCATAAAATATAAAAATAAAATAAAAGAATTATTGATAAAAGAATTTGGCAGAAGAGAATCATGGCAGGGAAGCAGGAAATAAGACAATTTAAGATCTACAATTTTATAATTTTAAATTTATTATCCTAAATCATAAACCATGAAACAGAAATTATAAAATATTGTGGGTAAGATGAAACAGGAGATTACTTACAGCAAGGAAGAGAGATATATAATATTGGTATTTGCTTTTTTTGCTTCATTCATGGCAACATTTATGGGGTCATCTGTTAATATTGCTTTGCCTGATATTGGCAAAGAATTTAATTTAAATGCAATAGTT
>JAOAIN010000007.1 GCA_026414685.1 Candidatus Goldiibacteriota bacterium | reverse complement strand
TGCTGGAACTCTGGATCCACTTGCAGAAGGACTACTTATAATTTTAATAAATAATGCTACAAAAATAAATAATTATCTTGATTATGAAAAAGAATATGAAATTGAAGTAAAATTCGGCATTGCCACTGAAACTGACGATTTGGAAGGGAAAATAATTAAAACAGCACCTGTTCCAGAAAATTTAGAAAATAGAATTTCTGAGATTATACCTTTTTTTACAGGAGAAATTGAACAGATTCCGCCAAAATACGCATCAATAAAAATAGATGGAAAAAAATTATATGAACTTTCAAGGCAGGGCAAGCAAATTGAAATAAAACCAAGAAAGGTATATATAAATTCAATTAATATTATACATTGCTCTTATGATATTGTTAAATTGAAAGTAATATGTAAAACAGGTGCATATATGCGCGCTCTTGCAAGAGATATTGGCGAAAAACTCGGTTCTGCAGCAACACTACACTATCTTAAAAGAACACGCATTGGCAGATTTACTGTTGATAATAGTTATGTAATAGATAATCTTACTACTATTGAAGAAAAAATAATCTCAATAAATGATGCATTGTATGATATGCCAGCTATATATTTAGATGATGAATCATATGAAAAAGTTAAAAACGGTGCGCCTGTTGGTAATAATTCAAAAACTTATACTGGATACTGTAAATTAATATATCATGATAGGGTGGTAGCAATAGGGCAAATATTTGGGAACACGATAGAAATAAAACGTGGAATATAAAAGTCAATTGGAAATACTAATTATCATATAATAAAAAATATAATTACATTTAAAAAAAACAGTCATAAGTCATTTACCATTGTGTTTTCAACTCTTTTCAAACACATATCTTTCCCCAGCGTTTCTATTATGTCAAAAAGGCCAGGACCTATTGTTGTGCCTGTTAAAACCACTCTTATCACATGCATGAAAACTTTTGGTTTTATACCTGCTTTTTCCATATCAATCCGTATTCTTTCTTCTACTTTTGTTTTTTCCACCCCAACTTCCAAAATTATTTTTTTTAATATTTCAATAACTTTCTTTATATCCTGTTTATTTTTCTCCAGAATCTTTTTTGCATCTTCTGTTAGCGTAATATTATCTTTAAAAAAATAATCAGAAAGTGAAGAAATTTCAGAAAGTGTCTTTATTTTCTCCTGTTGTAAAGCAATAACCTTCTTTATATATTCATATCTATTTTTTATATCATCATCTGTTATCAAGTTTGCTTCTTTTAAATAAGGAATACATAATTCTGTCAATTCATTTATATTTTTCTTACGTATATAAACTCCATTCAACCATAATAATTTCTGATTATCAAAGATAGCACCTGCTTTATGGACTTTTTCTAAAGAAAATTCTTTTATTATTTCATCAATAGTCATTTCTGTTTTTTCTCCATCCGGGGACCAGCCGAGCAGTGCAAGATAATTAATAAATGCTTCTGGCAAAAATCCGTTTTTCTCATATACACCGCATGATGTTTCTCCATGTCTTTTAGAAAGTTTTGACTTATCCGGGCCTAAAATAAGTGGTATGTGTGCAAACTCTGGAACAGTAAAACCAAGTGCTTTATAAATATGTATCTGTTTTGGAGTATTTGACAGATGGTCTTCACCACGTATAACATGGGTTATCTGCATTAAAGCGTCATCAATAACAACCACAAAATTATAAACTGGCATTTTATCAGCACGCATAATTATAAAATCATCAAGAACAGAATTCTGAAAAACCACATCTCCCCTTATTTTATCTTTTATTACAGTTTCACCTTCTTGGTTTATTTTTATCCTTACTGTATATGGAATTTTTGACTCTTCTTTTTGTTTTATTTCATATTCTGTTAAATTTTTGCATTTTCCCGAATATTTAAATGCACGTTTTTCAGATTCTGCTTTTTTTCTTTCTTCTTCTAGTTCCTCTTTTGTGCAAAAACATTTATACGCTTTATTTTCACTCAACAATTTATCAATATATTTTAAATATATATCAAGACGTTGACTCTGAAAATAAGGTCCATAAGGACCACCTACATCAGGTCCCTCATCCCAGTTAAGTCCTAACCATCTTAAAGATTTTAAAATTTCACTTAAAGATTCTTCTGTTGACCTTTCTTTATCTGTATCTTCTATTCTTAAAATAAATTTTCCATTATGCTTTCTGGCATAAAGCCAGTTAAAAAGTGCAGTCCTTGCCCCACCTATGTGCAAATAACCCGTTGGACTTGGAGCAAAACGAACCCGTACCATATATTCTCCTTTTTACGAATATTTATAATTTTTTTTAAAACTTTTAGGATCTTAGATTTTTTTAAGTATTAAGATTTGTATATATTTTCATCCGGCAACAGGCATTCGGTATCCGGCATTATTTTTTATCATTTTTTCACCTGCTGCATATCCTGCAGTATTTTTTCCATTTCGCAAGTGCCTTCAAAAATAACCCCCTCTGCTATAAAAAGACGCGGCGTCCTGATATCTCCATGTAATTCACCTGTTGCGAGTAATTCAAGTTTATGTGTTGCAAAAACATCACCGGTAACCTTACCGCCTATTATTATATGTTTTCCTTCTATATCACCTTTTACACTCGCAGTTTCTCCTATTATAATTGTCTCTGTTGTTTTTACTGTCCCCTCTATTTTACCATCAATGCGAACTGTTCCCTTTGATACAATATCACCTTTAATCTCACATGATTTGCCAATAAGAGTATCCAAAGCAGCACCTTTTGAAAACATTGATTTTTACTCCCAGTCATCCCGAACTATTTGAGTGCAACTTCTTTATTTAAATATTTAACAGGATTAACCGCTATGCCATTTAAAACAACCTCATAATGCAGATGTGGAGATGTTGATTTACCACTGCCACCAAGAAAACCAATTATTTGATTCTTTTTAATATACTGTCCAGGCGAAACAATAAATCTCTGCATATGTCCATATCGGGATAAATAACCATTACCATGATTTATTGTTACAAGATTTCCATAACCGCCCCTGTCAAAATCAGCATACTGAACAACCCCATCAGCGGTTGCTTTAATAGGTGAACCGATATCATTTGCAATGTCTACTCCCTGATGAAATGAAAGTGCTCCTGTGAATGGATCGATTCTGGAACCAAAACCGCAGGTAATCCATCCTTTAACCGGCCAGCCCGAAGGCACAGCAGTAAGTTTTGCCCTCTGATCTGTTATATATTTTATAATTTCCTGAAAACTTTTTTCGTTGGTCTGAGCTTGCGAGTCAATATATTTCACAGCTGCCTCAAATGCCTTTCTACTTATTATTTCATTATTATTTTCTATTTCTTTTTCCAGAAGTTTTGTATCA
>JAOAIN010000257.1 GCA_026414685.1 Candidatus Goldiibacteriota bacterium | reverse complement strand
AGAAAAACAGGATGAAAGTAAAGCAACATATGTAAAAATATTAAAAAAGGAAGATGGTAAAATTGATTTTAATAAACCTGCAATTAATATTCATAATATGATTCGTGGACTCTTGCCTTGGCCATGTGCTTATTGTTTTTTAGATGGTAAAATGCTTAAATTTTTCTCCTCAGAGCCATATGAAAAGATTTATAACAATTCTTCACCAGGTCAAATAGTTGAAATAATAAAAAATTCGGGTTTTATAGTTACCTGTTATAATTCATCTCTGCTGATAAAAGAAGTTCAATTAGAAGGCGGCAAAAGAATGAGCGCTTTTGATTTTGCCATTGGACATAAGGAACTGGCTGGAAAGATACTTAAATAATAATAAATATAACGACGCAATTTAAAATAAATATTTAAATATTTTTATTCTTCTGCTATTGCATCTATCTCTATTTTTGAATTTTTAGGTAAATCTGAAACTTGTACACAGGCACGTGCAGGCAATGCTCCTAAATTCCTCTCTTCAAAAACTTCATTTACAAATTTTATATCATTAATATCTTTTAAATAGCAAGTGAATTTCACGACTTTGGTAAGTGAACTTCCTGCTGCTTCCAGAATCCTTTCGATATTATCAAGTATTAATCTTGTTTCCATGTGAATATTACCAGTTACAATTGTGCCTGTTGCAGGATCAATTGGAATCTGTCCAGAGACAAAAATAAAGCCATTTGATTTAATTGCTTGGGAATACGGACCTATCGGTCTTGGTGCATTGTCTGTAAAAACAACCTGTTTTGCCATAATTAAATCCCCCTGTGTAAAATTTTAAATATCGTATTTTTTTATATTATACATTATAATTAAAATTTTTAAAAGTTTTTTTAAAAATAAAAATTTAGGATTTTAATCTATCCCTGGAGTAGAATGTGAGAAGCGGGAAAATAATATATAATGCTTTTTCACTATATTTTCATCCAATACAGTTATAAACTATCAAGAAATCATACAGAATTCTTCTAATTAAAGTTTACATTATTTTTATTGTTTTTTTATTCTTATTTAATTGGCATAAATTTGCAATATGAATGCAAATTTATGCTTGACAAAATATAACCTATTATCTTATTATATTTATATGAAAATCAAATATATAGATAGAGCAATAAAAGATAAATTATTAAAATATACAAAAATGTTTTCTGTAATATGTGTTACAGGTCCGCGCCAATCCGGAAAAACAACACTTATAAAAAACACTTTTCCTGACTATGCTTTTTACTCACTTGATGATATTGACCTGCGTGCCCAAGCCAAAAACGACCCTGCCTTTTTTATTAACCGGTTACCTGAAAAAGTAATTATAGATGAATTTCAGTACGCACCAAATATATTATCTTATATAAAAATAAAAGTTGATGAAAAACCACATTTGAAAGGTAAATTTATATTAACTGGTTCTCAACAATTTCTTATGATAAAAGGACTCACAGAAACACTCGCTGGAAGAATCGGGATTATTGATTTATATCCTCTATCTGTCTCTGAATTAACAAAGTTTAAGCATTTTTCTAAAACACGAGACATTTTTGAATATTCATGTCTGCGCGGCACATATCCAGAACTTGCTGTAAATAGACAATTAGACCATACAGAATGGTATAAAAATTATTTAAATATTTATATTGAAAGAGATGCAAAAACATTACACAACATTGGCAATCTAATATCTTTTGATAATTTAATTCGCATTTTATCATATAGACCAGGACAAATTTTAAATTTAAGTTCTCTTGCAAATGATTTAAATGTCTCTGTTAACACCATTAAAAACTGGATTTCAGTTTTACAGGCAAGTGGTATTATTTATATTTTGCATCCATATTTTACTAATGTCAAAAAACAACTGATCAAAAGCCCTAAAATATATTTTATTGATCTTGGTCTTGTGTGTGTTTTAAACAGGATATTATCTAATGAAAATCTATATAATAATATTATTTTAGGACATTTATTTGAAAATTTCATTGTTGTTGAATTATTAAAACATATTAAAAATTCCGGGCTAAATTATGAAATTTTCTTTTTACGAAGTTCAAAAGGACTGGAAATTGATCTAATTATTGATACAGGCAAGGGGTTTATACCTATTGAAATAAAAGCGACTGAAAATACTTATTCCAATGTAAATATTGAGCTATTTGATAAATTAAACAAAATTTTTCCAGATAAAAAAATATTAACAGGACATGTAATATGTTTTAAGGATTCGCTTTTTCATTTATCACAAAACATTGTATCGTCAGGAATTTATGAATTTTTAAAGAAGCTTTAAAAATAAACCATCATTACTCATCTTTTACTTAATCAAAAATATAAAAGGTATTTAAGTTGTTATCTTGTAGACATTGAAAACTATATTTTAAAAAATTTTGAATATTTTTTTTATCCTCTCTGGTTTTTCTATGATTTTTTTAAGTGTTCGTATTGGATGCATAAGATAATTTGTAATAAACACAAATCTATCCCATTCTTTTATAATCCACTTATAATAATAAACCAATTCATCTGATGTAAGTTTTTCGGTTCTTATAACTGCCAGGTTATTTCCGTCATAATCATCCCAGTTCTTGCTTAAAATATATCCTTTTGAATCAAGCATATCATAATAGGCAGTCCCAGGAAATGGAGTGACTATTGAAAACTGCGCAGAGTCAGGTCTTACCTTTTTTAAAAAATCAAGCGTCTGCTTTATTGTCTCTTTTGTTTCACCAGGAAGTCCAAAAGTAAATGTAAGATGCACTTTAATACATAATTTTTTCATTATTTCTACACTTTTTATTACTCTTTGAAGGTCTAAGGATTTGCCACAATTATCAATAATTTCCTGCACCCCTGACTCAACACCAAATTTAACAGCATAAAGTCCTGCATCCTTCATTATTTTAAATGTTTCTTCATCTGATGTATCTGCACGAGCCATAATAGCCCAGGGGATATTTATATTCTGATTTTTTAATTCTTCACATAAAGCGATTATCCTGTTTTTTCCTATATTAAAAGTATCATCATCAAAATAAAAAGCTTTAAATCCATATTTATCAATCAACCATTTTATTTCTTTCACAACATCTTTCACATCTCTGACTCTATATGATGAACCCCCATACATGGTTTTGGGCCAGTTGCAAAAAATACATTTATACGGACAACCGCGAGATGCCCATATCTGGACATTGGGAGATGGAAGTCCTGCAAATGCATCATTATAAGCAAACATCGGTAGAAAATGTCTTGCAGGCCATGGAATCTCATCTAGATTTTTCACCAAATCTGCTGGTGGATTTTTTATTACATTAGAACCTTTTCTAAATGTAACACCTCTAACATCCTCTCCATTTTTACCTTTTTCTATGCTTCTTATAAGATTTAAAAGTATATATTCGTATTCTCCGGATAAAACAAAATCAAGATATTCATTTTCTTTTAATAAATTTTCTGCAAATACAGTTGCATGAGGACCTGTCAATATCGTTTTTACATTAGGAAAAATATTTTTTATTTTTTTTATCCAATTGAGATCTGTATTTATTGAAGGAGTGGATGTTTCTATTAAAAATAAGTCAGGTTTATATTCTTTAACTTTTTTTAAAAAATCATCATCTGTATGAGCTTCAGCAATAGAATCAACAAGTAAAACATCTATATTATTTTTTTCAAGTAAAGAAGCTGCATAAGCAAGAAAAAAGGGCATAGGAAGGTAACCAGGAATTTTTTCTCCCTTTTTTAATTTTACCATGAAAGGCCATCTGGAACCAGCACGGATGCCATAATAATTACCTTTTCTCCATGGCGGATTGGATAAAAAAACTCGCATAGATTTACTCCGCAATCAATTATTAGTTAAAAATTTTTAACTTTTAATTATTTAGAATTAAAACTGTTTATTATATCCTCTGCTCTTTTATAAATCTCTTCCATCTCTTTATCATCTGGTTTATAATCAGCAAATTTTACAATATCACAATCAGACATGAAGAGATTTAAAATATCCAGCATTTGTTTATCAACTTTTAATTCCTGTAACTTTTTAAGTATTTCACGTGTTGTAAGTTCGTTTAAAGAAACCTTTAAATGCAT
>JAOAIN010000119.1 GCA_026414685.1 Candidatus Goldiibacteriota bacterium | reverse complement strand
AGAAATGTTTGATATTGTTTCACTGGGTATGTGTTATAAATACAATTTATCTCTGCTCGGGGATGAATCATTTTTTAATTCAACAATAGATATGGGAATCATAGCTGAGTTTTTTATGACAGACCAGTTGTTAAAACTTGGATTTTTAGTATCCGGCACAGGAAATAAATTGATAACAGATGATACAGGATTTTTTATGCCGCCTAATTATCTTATTGGTATATCAGATACAATTTATACAAACTGGGCTAAATTTATTATTTCTGCTGATGTTACTTTTACTCCTGATTTAATAGCACTTTTCAAAATAGCAGGAGAATTTATTTTTAACAATAATATTTTTTTACGTGGTGGATATAAAATAGGAGCATTTAATCATCTAACTTTTGGTGCCGGATTTAAAATCGGTCAATTTGAATTGAATTATGCTTATGAAGGGTATGAAAATTATAAACCTTCTCATATTGTTTCTTTGCTAATTAATTTTGGAACGCCAGTGGTTAATTTAAGAATAGAGCCGTTATCATTTTCACCTAATAACGATGGATTAATGGATAAAATTTTAATAATCCCTGAAATAAGAGAAATTGCACGTGTTATTTCAGTGCAGATGAGAATATATGATGATAGAGAGCAACTTTTATATGTGCTCCCTGTAAAAAATAAATATATAAAATCAATAGAATGGGATGGTAAGATAGAAGATAAAAAGTTAAATGATGGTGCATATTTTATATCTGTTGCTGCTGAGTATGAAAAAACCGGATGGGCGGAATCATCAAAAATAATGATTAAAATAGATACAACTCCGCCAGAAGTAAAAATTGAAGCAGAGAAGTTTATAGTAAGACCTAATAAAAAGAGAGTATTATTAAGACCAGTGACTTTTCATTTATCTGTAAGTGATTTAAGTGGTATAAATAAATGGGAATTTTCTGTATGGAATAAAAATAAAAAGAAAAGATTTGTGGTTTCCGGACATGGTGATGTGCCGGAATCAATAATATGGGATGGGAGAGATAATGATGGAAAATACTTTGAAACCAGTAAACCATTTTTTTATAGTTTAGTTGTATTTGATATTCACGGCAATAGAACAGAAATAAAACCGAGGGAAGAAATATTGGTTTCAAGGGAAATAAAGACAATATATTCTTCTTATGCTGTATTTGATAAGAGTCAATCATCAGTGAAAACATCAGCATATAATGAACTTAAAAAAATTAGAGAAAGTTTATTTAAATATCCAGATGCGGATATCATCATTGCTGGGCATGCGGATCCTATTGAGGACACCGGTAAATATAAAACAAGAGAGGAATTATCACTTGCAAGAGCAAAAGCACTTAAATTTTTTTTAAGGGATATTCTTGGATTTAAAAAAAGATATATAATAGTAGAGGGCCATGGAGCTACAAAGCCCATAGCGGATAATAAAACTCAGAAGGGAAGGCAGAAAAACAGAAGAGTGGATTTGATAATAAGAGCAGTGGTATATAAGTAAAACGTTCATTTAACATTTTTTACTATTATTAAAGAATAATTAAATACAAACATTTTTATTGACAAAACGATATTAAATATTAAAATAAAATCATTGTTTGAGAAAAAATTCTCAAACTATTTTTATTTTTTTTTTATTACATAAATAGGAAATTATATGTTTGATGACAGTGATATAAAAAAGAAATTGACATTATTAAAAAAAAATATTTATTATATTAAAAAAAATAAATCAAAGAGTATAAAATATATCTTTAAAAATTTTAAACTGCTCTCAGGTAAAAATATCAGAGGACTACTTGTTCTCATAACAGCAGAAGGTTTATCCGGTAAGATAAATATGCCAGTGATTAATACAGCAATTGCCATTGAACTGCTGCATCATGCAACACTTATACATGATGATATCATTGATAATTCATATAAAAGAAGAGGAGAACTTGCTTTAAACAGAAAAATAGGTTATGAATTATCTGTTTTAACAGGAGATTATCTTTTTTCTTATGTTAACAGATTAATTCTAAAACAGAATATATATTTGTTATATAAAATTTTCTCAGATGCGGTTAAAGATATATGTGAAGGTGAAATTGAAGAAATATATAATAAAAATAATCCTTTTTTAAAGGAAAGTGAATATTTTCAGATAATAAAAAAGAAGACAGCATCTCTTATCAGAGCTAGTGTATTATGTGGTTCTGTTCTTGCTAAAAATACTATAGATAAAAATTTATCAGATTATGGATTATATACAGGAATTGCCTTTCAGATAAAAGATGATATTCTTGATATATCTTCTGATTCTGAAAAACTTGGTAAACCAGTTGGTTCTGATATAAAAGAAGGAAAAGCAACACTTCCTTTTATACTTGCGTTGAAGAATGCTATTAGTGAAGAAAAAAAAATCATGAGGAAACTTTTTTTACGAAAGAATATAAAAAAATTGATATTTTTTATTAAAAAAAATAACGGGATAATTGACTCATTGAATATTGCCAGAAATTATATATATAGAGCAAAAGAATTATTAAATAATATAAGATTTAAAAGTAATAAAAGTAAAATACAGCTTGAACGAATGGCAGATTACATTATTAATAGAAATTATTGAAAATAGGAGTTAATATTAATTATGGATTACGGTTATATTTTAATGTTTGTTTTTTTAAATATTGCAATTGTTGCAGGTGGAATAATTATAAATTATATACTCATGCCATATAAACCTACCAGTGAAAAACTCACTACTTATGAATGTGGCAATGATCCTGTAGGAGATGCCCGTATTAGGTATAGATTTAAATTTTATGTTTTTGCATTGCTTTATGTGATTTTTGCTGTGGAAGCCGCCTTTCTTTTTCCTTGGGCTGTCATATTTAAAAAAATACATGGTTTACTTCCTTTTATAGAGGCTTTTATATTTATTGTTATCCTTGTTTTTGGACTTGTCTATGCATGGAACAAAGGAGAACTCAAATGGGATTAATGAATGGTATTGATGAAAAATTTTTAAAGAAAATACCAGGTGCACCTGTTATCATGACATCCATTGAATGGATAATAAATGCTTCTCGCGCAAATTCGTTATGGACAGTTACTTTTGGTTTACGCTGCTGTGCAATAGAGATGATGCATACAGGCGCCACTAAGACCGATTGGGCAAGATTTGGATTTGAGGTGCCAGCAGCATCTCCACGGAGAGCTGATGTTATGGTGGTGGCTGGAACAGTTTCAAAAAAGATGGTGCCCATAGTTAAACGTCTTTATGAACAGATGCCAGATCCTAAATATGTAATAGCAATGGGTGCATGTGCCATATCAGGTGGACCTTTCGTTTATGATTCTTACTCTGTTGTTTATGGTGTTGATAAGATTATACCTGTTGATGTTTATATACCAGGTTGTCCTCCACGACCTGAAGCATTGATAGATGGATTTATTAAATTACAGAAAAAAATAATGACTCAGAAATTCAGGAAATAAAACATGAATTATCAAGAAATACTGGAAAAGATAAAAACAAAAGTAGAACCAATTTATTATAAAGAAGATCTTGGTGTTTTAAATGCAGAGGTAAAACCATCAGATATTAAAAAAGTAATTTCATTTTTAAAAGATGAACTGAAATTTGATTGGTTGAATTTTATAACTGCGATTGACTGGCCTGAAAATCAAAATATAGAAATCATTTATTATCTTTATTCAAATATAACAAAAGATAAAGTGGTTATAAGAGTTAAACTTGATAGAAATAATCCTACAATAGATACAATTACTGATATTTTTAAAACCGCAGAATGGCATGAAAGAGAAACCGCAGAAATGTTTGGTGTTAAATTTTTAAATCATCCATATCCTAAGAGACTTCTCACAATAGATGGTATGGATGCTCCTCTGCGTAAAGATTTTAAATGTGACGATTTAAAGCCACTGCCTAAGGATTAATAAATATGACAGAAAAAAAATTTGAATTGGAAAAATTATCAACAGATGAATATATTTTATCAATGGGGCCGCAGCACCCATCCACACATGGTGTTTTACGTGTTATTTTAAGAATGGATGGAGAATATGTTGTTGATTTACAACCAGACCCTGGTTATATCCATTCAAGTATTGAAAAAATTTGTGAGAATAGAAAGTATGAACAGATAATGCCATATACAGATCGGCTTGATTATTTATCTGCTGTAAATTATAACTGGGCTTATGCTTTGGCTGTTGAGAAATTATTAGGTATAAAAGTTCCAGAGAGAGCAGAATATATAAGAGTTATACTTGCTGAGATAAATAGGATAATGAGTCATCTTTTATGGTTTTCTGCTTTTGGTATTGATATGGGTGCACTCACTCCTATTTGGTATGCTTTTAGAGAAAGAGAAAATTTAATATCATTGATAGAAGCCCAGACAGGCGGAAGGCTCACTCATAATGCCTTACGTATTGGGGGAGTTAAGAATGATTTGCCTAAAAATTTTATAAATGATTTAAAAAAATTTTTATCAACTTTTAATGATTATGTAGATGAATATGAAGCATTACTTATTAACAACGTAATTTTTATTGCTAGAACAAAGAATATAGGGATTTTACAAAAAGATATTGCA